>CAYOOQ010000017.1:0-3235 GCA_964405675.1 uncultured Methanosarcinales archaeon
ATTGGGAGATTTCAACCGCTAAACCAGGAAGTTTGAAGGAACTTGACCTCCCTCCCGAAGTAATTGTCCAGCTTGCAATTGATAAAGGATGCCAATCAATATCATACACTTACAACGAACCAACAATATTTCACGAATATGCAATGGACATTGCAAAAATAGCTAAAGAAAAAGGAATTAAAAATATTATAGTGACAAACGGTTTCATAACAAAAGAAGCCGCACAAGAATTTTCAGAAATTATGGACGGTGCCAACATTGATTTAAAAGCATTCAATGACGAATTCTATGAAAAAATATGCAAGGCCTCTTTAAAACCTGTCTTGGAAGCAATCAGTATATACAAAAAAAAACTATGGGTTGAAATAACAAATCTCATAATTGAAGGTAAAAACGACTCCGTGAATGAAATTGAAAAAATGTGTAAATGGATTAAACAAGAAATCGGGGAAGATACACCAATACACTTTTCAAAAGCATTCCCCTTGCATAAAATGAAGAACATCAAACCTACTCCAGAAAAAACACTCTTGGATGCAAAAAATATTGCTGAAAAACACCTTAATTATGTGTACATTGGAAATACAAATATAAAAAATGCCCAGAATACCTACTGTCCTGCATGTAAAAAACTAATTATACATAGAGAAAATTTAAATGAAAATCTTAAAAATATCAAACATAGATGCGACTGCGGCGAAGAAATAGGTGGCATATGGTCTTAAATAATAAAAATTTTGTAAACCAAAAATTTACGATTGAAAAACTCCATAAAAAAACGAACAGCAATAAAAACCGATGAAAATGAAAAAAAGAATTGATTGCATAAAATCTTCCGGTATAAGGAAAATAATGGATAAGGCCTCTCAGATTGATAACATAATAAATTTCAGTATAGGCCAACCAGACTTCCAAATCCCCGAAAAAATAAAAAAATCATTAAAAAACAGCATTGACAAGAACCAAACAGGATACTCTCCGTCAGCAGGAATTAAGGAGCTAAGAGAAAAAATAATAAAAAAACACAAAACAGAAGATGCCATAATAACCTCAGGGGTTACAGCAGCAATCTTTTTGACTTATTCTGCACTACTCCAGGCAGGGGAAGAGCTCATTGTAATATCACCTTATTTTGTGGTATATCCAGACCTTTGCCAGTTCTTAGGCGCAAAAGCAAAAATAGCTGAAACAAACAAAGATTTCACGATAAACATAGAAAACATAAAACAAAAGATAACAAATAAAACAAAAGCAATAATAATCAATCACCCAAATAATCCTACTGGAAAAATATACAGCAAAAAAGAGCTCCTTGAAATTGCAGAAATCGCAAAAGAAAATAATTTATGGATAATCTCTGACGAAGTTTACGAAGATTTTGATTATGAAAAAAAGTTTACAAGCCTTAAAAAATTTCACAAAAAAACAATAATTCTTAACGGGTTCTCAAAAAACTTTGCAATGACCGGTCTAAGACTTGGCTATGCAACCGGCCCAAAAGAAATAATAGGTGATATGATTAAGCTTCAACAATACACCTTCGTATGCGCACCAAGTATATCCCAATGGGCAGCCAACGAAAATTTTTATCTGAAAGAAACACCTATAAGTGATTTCAAAAAAAGGAGAGATTACATATATAAAAAGCTGAAAAAACATTTTGGAACAATAAACCCTGAAGGAGCTTTCTATTTCCTCCTTCAGCTACCTGAAAATATTAACGGAGAAACATTTTCGGAAGAATGCCTAAAAAGAAAACTCCTGGTGGTTCCGGGGAAAGCATTTGGCAGCCCAAAAAACTACATCAGAATATCATATGCCACCAGTATGAAAGATATAAAAAAAGGAACAGATATACTTATAGAAACTCTTGAAAAACTAAATGCCAAAAATAACAAATAGCCTGAAAATGAAAATAGAAGAAATAAGAAAAGAACTGGACAAGATTGATAACAAACTCTTGGACCTACTTTCAATAAGACTTGCCTATTGCAAAAACATTGCACAATATAAAATATCCAACAACATGAAGATAATCCAACCAGAAAGGGAGAAACAGATACTGGCTGAAAAAAAACTAATTGCAAAAAATAAAAATTTAAGTCAAGAATTTGTTGAAAAATTATTTAACAATATTTTCAAAGAATCAAAACGAATACAGAAAGAAGAGATTGAGAAGACAAAATAAACACTTAAAAACCTTTAATCCCTTATATAAACATTGAGTGGATTTTTAAAATAAAGATATTTACCCCTAAAAGTATAGTCAAACTCGATTTTATCCGGACATATTTCCTCTGAAATATCTGAACCAGAATAACCTTCCGAAAAATTTTTGATAAGAAAATCTGCAACCTTCTCCGCACTCTCAGGATGCATCCGGACGCAACCCATACTAGCCCTTTTACCTATAGAATCTGGCCTGTTTGTGGAATGGATTCTTAAATTCATGTAGTCCGCGTCACCCCAGCTATTGATATCTTTCTTATCGTATCCTCTGCTACCGTCCAAAAGGATAAGCATCCAGTCCCCTAAAGGATTATTTTCTCCAGGCCTGACCGGCCCTTCCCTGTCCACTCCTTTTGGAGGATACCAAATAGGCTGATAAAAAATCCCTGCAACTTCAAAATTGCCTTCGGGAGTCTCCCATTCCTTCCAGCTGCCGGAGTAATAGCCATTTCCAACACCAATTGCAACAGGCATCTCCATATAATCATTACCATTTATCTCACTCCTCAGGTAAAGCGTAGGCACCCCTTCCGATGTATCTTTTTTTATTTTTATATATACATCATTCAACCTTTCTTCCAAACTCAACTTATCTCTTCTCACTTCGTCCTTATCTAATACTCTCTCCTCAATTTTCTCATCATCGTAAAATGACTGGTCAAAAAAACCACCTTCCTTCTTTAATCCACTGCAACCTGCTAGGATGCTTGCACCAACAAGGACACAGCAAAATTTTCTCAAGTTCATAGCCCTACGAAAAAGATAAAAAACTTAAAAATTTTACTCAAATTTTCAAACCAATTTTCACTAATCCTTCCTGTGAGATTTTCAAAAAATCAAAAAAAAGTACTATCCAAATCCCTTAATTCAAAAATATTCCACTTTAACCAAAAAAGCAAACACATTCCCAAAAGAAATTTCGGAATATGCTCAACAAAATATAAGTCTAACTTCAATGTTTCTTCCAACATGGCAGAGCACTATTTAAATATTCAACCAAAAAAAA
>CAYOOQ010000017.1:3335-14670 GCA_964405675.1 uncultured Methanosarcinales archaeon
GAGAGGTGTTCATGATCAAATCAATCCTGAATTCACAGCATGAAAACTCAACATATACTAAAAAATCTCAAGAAATTATTCTTGTTAAAAACAAGGAAGAAAATGAGCCCAAAGAAACTAAGATTAAAATAAAAAACATTAATGATAAAATAGAGTTCGGGAAAACATTCGACCTCGACATGCTTATTTCAAAAGGAAGCACTAGAAAATACAGCATCAACGCATATGTAAAAGGAGATAACATAATAAGTGGAATAACAAATATACATGCCAGAGGAAGCAATATAGAATACAGGGCTAAAATCCCTATCGCAATTAACCACAATTGTGAAAAAAAATATGAAAAAGGCAACTACACACTGGTTATTGAAGGATTAGGATTAAAAATAAAAGAAAACATAACAATTAAAGACAGTAATCACGGTTGCATTGAAAAAATATTACATAAGAACAAAACAAATGAAACAAAAAACAAAATATTTCACACAGAATTAGACAAATTTGAATATGTGCCGGGAGAAACTGTAAAAATAAACCATAAAATAAAAGATGATATAAAAGACTACACAATTGCATACTGGATTGAAAATCTATATGGGGAAATCGTAAAACCAAATCTAACAACCACCAACACCAACCAAAAGACATGGACAATCAATTCCGAAGACAAGATATTCAAAATAAACTCAATCTTGGTAGCAGATTTCCAAAACGAGACCATCGAAAAATATTCAGAGAAATATTTCATTGTAAAAAAGGAAAAAGAAAAACAAACAGATGATGAGGAAAAAGACGAATTTGAAACAGAAATCACCATCCTTGATATACAAGATAACCTGGAATTTGGCAAAACATTCGACATTGAATTGCTCATTTCAAAGGGTAGCACCAGAAGATACAGCATCAACGCTTATGTTGAAGGAGATAACAGGATAAGTGAAATAACAAACATACACGCAAGAGGAAGCAACGTAGAATACAGGACTAAAGTCCCCATAGCAATTAACGATAATTGCGAAAAAAAGTATGAAGAAGGAAAATACAACCTCATCATTGAAGGATTAGACAAAAAAATAGAAAAAGAAATTGAAATAGAAGACAACAATGCAGGTTGCATAAGAACAATAGTAACAGAAGAAAAAGAAATATTTCTAGAAACTCCGGAAAAACCAAAAGTCAGAAGCTTTTACACTTTGCACAGGACATACAATGAAAAAATAAATCTTTATGCAACTTTCGAAAATATAAAGGAAAAAACAAATTTAACATTCCAATCCACATCACAGACAAAAAAACTCCAAGTAAAAAACAACAGCAGAATAACAATTGAAGCTGATGCCAAAAAAGGAAAAAATCTTTACATACTCACAATAGATAATATCCACACAGAATATGTGATAGTTGATTTCACCCCAAAAGATGAAAACAACAAAACAGACAACAATAATACAAAAGAAAAAATCTCACAAGAAATAGATAAAGAAACAGAAAAAACCTCAAATATTAAGATAGAAGAAAACCAGGGTACTAAAAAAACAGGCTCACATGAAGATCACAACAAAATAACAGGGATGGCACTGAAGATTTATGAATCATCATCGGAAAAAAGTAAAAAAACAGCAATTTATCTGTTTTGTCTGCTGATTTCTGCCTCTGCCATTTACGCAGCTTTAAAAAACAGGAGAAAACTATATAAAATACCCTTATTTCTCAAACCCCAATGGCAGAACAAAAAATAGTATGTAAAGCAATTATAGAAATGCTGGGATCCCCAAAAGAACACATAGAAGACACCATGAAAAAATATGTTGACAAAATAGAAGAAGACTACAAAAAAATTAAACTAACAGACAAATATATTTCTGAAGCTGAGGAAGATGAAAACCAAAAGCTATACAGTCTCTTTTCAGAAATAGAAATGGAAGTTGAAGACTTAGGAGAGCTTTCCTGGTTTTGCCTGGATTATATGCCCTCTTCAATTGAAATATACGAGCCGGAAAGCCTGCAATATAATTCAATACAATTTTCCCACTTTCTAAATGACCTTCTGGCAAAGCTCCACAAGATTGGAAAAGACCTCAAAAGACTGAACATAGAAAACAAGACATTAAAAAAGAACTCTGTCACTATAATGAAAAACCTCATCACTGTCCTTTTAAAAGAAGGCCCAAAAACAGTCGCGGAAGTTGCAAAAAATGCTGGAACTCCTGAAGAAGAAGCACAAAATTTCCTTGATGCAATGGTTGATGAACAGAAAATAAAAAAAGAGGGAGACAAATATTCCCTCAACCGGTAAATTTTTAAAAAACAATGCAATTAGCATAATATGAAATTCCTTAAGAAAGAAGAAAAAATATTACTTGGTCTCTTATTCATTTCATTAATTGTCTTAGTCAATCAATTAGTAGCGCCTCATTTTTTGCTCACCGGAGCAATATTTCTTGACGGCATAACAGCTTTCCTGATAAATATCTTTTTCATATCAATATCAATACTAACCATCTTTATCTTGTTAAAAAAAATAAAGACAGATTACCTCGTCACAAAGATTGCATTTGGGTTTTTGGCAATAAATTCAGCAATAAATCTTCTATCATCATATATATTCAAAGAAGATATAAAAAACTTCATCGCAAGCATTCACGGCACCCCCGAATTATTCGCAGGTTTCGTAATCAACCAATCCATTATCCTTCTGATCTCCATCTGCACAATAATAGCAATTTTCAGCCTAAAAAAAGCATAAAAATCAATCCTATCAAAAAAGAAAAAAAAAGAATTTTCTCCCCGAAGCCATCTGTTTTAAAAGGACCTTTAACCCTGTACTTAGAAAAGGGATAAAACAAGCTTATTCCCTGATGATTAAAAGAATCAAGTAATAAATGAGTGACAAACCCAAAAAAAGCTGCAAAACCATATCCCCCAAAAAAAAACTCAATCGTCAAAGAAACTATTGCACAAAACAAAAAACTGTGAAAAAAATTCCTATGCTTTAAAAACCAACCAAAAGGAAAATGCCTGCCAATTTTTGAATACCTGGAATCAATATCAGGAAAGACAGCTGCCACAAGAAAAACTATCGCAAAAATCCATTTTTCAACATCTAAACCCTCAAAAAATGGCCAGAATACCAAAAACAAAAGAAAAGCAAACAAAAGATGTGTCTTAAATTTCATAAATCATCAATTGAAGGTATTTTTTCCCCACTACTGCCTTCGTCATCTTCCTTTAATTTTTTTATCTCATCGCTTGGATCAATATCAACATGAACATTATTGGCAACAAGCTCAAGCCTGTCAAACATTTGATTCCGTTGAACTCTCCCTTTAATCTTAACAGTCTCTCCAAGTAGTGAAGTTTTCACGTCTTCAAACCTCTCGGGGTTCTGACGAACCTCATCCATCTGCTCAGCACTTTTTCCTGTAAGCTGAAGCCCTGCTTCCCTGAAAAAAACAGCCCTTATATTGTCAGTCCCATCATCAAGAAAAACATTCATAACAAAACCATACTTTGGCTCCACGTTACCATGCTCAGGGCAGCTGAATGATTCAGAATTCTGAGTTAACTTTTTATTACATTGCGGGCATTGTGGGAAAAATCTGGGCTCAAAAACCTGAACAACCGTCGCAACAACCTCTGCATTCATATCCTTTTCAGTAAGCTCCGAGATTTTTTTCCTTTGTGCCTCCTGCTGTACCCCTTCCTGTTGACTCTGTACCTCAACATTTATTACAATACCCTCAGGATTCACTTTAATCTTGCTGCTACTATTCAAATGGATTTCTTTCCTGCCCATATTCTCTTTTGAAAAACCATCAGAAATATCAACAATATCCCCAACGCCAAATTTTGAAAGGTGATCCACCAGGTCATTCCATAAAGTAACCCTTATTTGATCAGTTTCATCAGCAATAAGAAAAGAACCAACTCTTCCTTTCATTCCATTTCTCTCAAACTCATTGACAGGAAAAACCCTCACAACCTTTCCAACCGTCTGAAGACTCCTCATACCGGGAAAAATATCCTTAATCTTAACAGGACCTTCACTTTGCACCAATTTAACACCTAAATCATTAGCAACAATATAAGCAGACCCTTCTTTCGAAATTAGGCCTGACAACTGGTCCATCTTCTGATTAACCCTCTCATTAATCTCCGAATCAGACAAGCCGGATTTTTCTTTTATTCTCTTTATAATTTCTTCATAAGGCAAATTAACCATCAAAACACCCCTCTTTCTAGTAAATAAGAGGTATTTATATAGTTTTTGCAATCAAAAAAATTAGAATCCCGTATCAGGATGGAAAATACAACGCAAAATCAATAACAAGATTCTCCCAACCCAACACCTCTTCTTCCACAAAAGGTATCTTTTCACCTGTATCAACACAGAACCTATATTCCCTTTTAGGCTCATAAGAACACTCATCAAAATACTCCTCATTCTCAGCCTTATAATCAAAAAAACTATATAAATCACTTTGTGAAATAAAAGCGATCCTTTCATCAGTCTTCACAAAAAACAAATTATCATCCATTTCCTTCTGTCGGCTGTTGATTTCCAATTCCAGATTACCAGGCACATTCCTCCCGTAGTCAACTTCCGCCCTATAGTCACTATCAGGGACTTCATAAACCAACCCTTCCTCTCCGTCAAAATGAGCAAATGACAAAGTATCATCCCTTGAAGGCCTTGTACATCCCTTAAGTCCATCAATCATATAATCAAAAGGACTCTTTTCAAGACACTTATCATCACTCAAACATTCATCGTGCAAAGCATCCCTCCTGATAGCAACATCGCTTTGTAAGAAAGGAGTATCCATAAATAAAGGCTTCAGGGGGCTAGTACCAGTTATATCCGGATGACCAAATATTTCATAATAAGAATACTGTTTTTTGTCATCCTCCTCAGCCGATCCAACCAACAGATTAACATTAGATTCCGCCTCCGAAAAAACAATATATGCAGGATCCCCATCAATAACACTTTCAAAGAATATCAAATAATATCCAGGATTATTCCTACTTGAAAAAACATCCAGGCACCCTAAATTTTCAAAAAGTTCCTTTATCTGGTCAAAACCCATTCTGTTATCAACAAACTTCTTCTCCCTCAAAGCCAAGTTAAAATCATTAAAAGAATCAGTTTCTTCAACATAATGATAAACCATTTCTTCGGCATAAGGGTTACTATCAATAGCAAACTTATATTCCAGACCATCAAAAATATCATCAACCGGGAGAGTTATGTTACAATAACAATTATTACTCTCCGCATCAAAACAAGATCTCATCTCGTCCTCAAACCTATGCCTGAAAAGAGTTTCGGAATCAGCACAATCCCTTGACCACTTAAGATTATCTTCAGCACCTCTATTTAAATGATTTTCAACAAAATTATTCACGCAATTCTCAACCCCATGAATGCCCTGGCAATTCTGAACCCATTCTAAAAACTCCAAAGAATCTCTTCTCAATTTACTATATACTTCAATATCATATCCTGGATCAACACTAAAAGAAGGATCCACTGAATAAACAAAATCCTTTTTATTGCTCGGAGGATCATAAACAAAATCCTGTTGCTCTACATATTCTGCATCGTCATCAATCCTATCAATATTATCAAAATCAAGCCTGTATACTGCAACGATTTCCCTGCTATTCCCTGGCAAATAAGAATCAGGAATATCCCTTACTGAAGTCCCTCTGCCGCCAGAGCTATCGGCAATCTTCCCGCCCCCCACATATACCCCAATATGACACACAACCCTGGAAGGGTCAGAATCACAAGGATCTATAAACAACAAATCCCCTTCCTTCAGATTTTCTTCCAATACATCAACCTCCTCCCAGCAAGCTTCACCACCCTGATTTGAGTCACAAACACTTTCTCCGTTATCCCGTGCCCACTTATAATAAGAAGAAGCAGTCATTCTTCCTACATCAAGACCCATGTGCCTTAAATTCCACCACACAAAACCTGAGCAATCAAAACCTGGCTGAACAGGCTGCCCAGCCCTTTCTGTTCCAGAAGGTATCCTCCTAGGAACATAAGCACCCTGAAAAACAGGATTTCCTTTTTCCTTCTCAGAAATCGTGACATGATAAGGGTAAGGAGAAATACCTCCCCACATATAAGGTAATGAAGAATATTTCATTGCCTGCTGCTTGGCCTGCTGAGACAAAAATTCCCCCCCATCAATCCAGTCATAATTGATTTCATTTTCTTCAGGAGAAGAAATGGTAGACATATGGAAGTCCCCACTAAAAATTGATAAGGGGGAAAGTGCATGTCCTTCAATAGAGCCATCATCCGAAACTGAATAAAAATAGTTACCAGAAGGAATAATATCCAAAGAATAAAAAGCAAGGTATTTTTCAAGCAGGGCTTCCATCCTTAATGCATAACTATCTTTTACACCGGAAATTGAAGGAAAACTTCCACCCCATTCATACTCTTCACAATTCCACATGGTCACATTTCTATATTTACCACAAATGGAATTTTCATCAAAACCTCCTCCTCCAGCAGTTTCAAAAAACGCCCTTTCAGCAGAAATTTTTGCTGAAGAATCTATATAATAAAGGGCCATTTCTCCCCTCTCAAAGGATTCAAGAATTTCAAACTGCCTTTCTCCAATCTCCATTTCGATACTACTTTGCTTATTAAACAAAATGACAGCCAAAGAAATAAGCGTGACAAAAGTTACAAAGAATACAAAAACACTAAAAAAAGCCCCTTTCTTATTCATTTTGCAACCTCCACACTCAAACTAATAGGCTCACCATCATAACCAGGGATTGTCAAGTCAAAAGAAATTTCATCATCAAGATTAGGCTCATAAAAAGCATAGGCCCTATTCTGGTCAGGGTTCTCAATAATAATAGACCTACCGGTATTATAATATATCTTTTCCAGCAAAGGCGTCAATTTGTCTTTCACTTCCCTGTGCATATCATCATCAACTCTGGCCAGAGCAATAAAATGACCATAGTCAGAATTATATCCATCTATAGTTACCGGAGTTTTAAGTATTTGCAACACCTGCATTTTCGCATCGATTCTTTCCACTTCAGCTTTTGTTGAATACTCGCTTCCATCCCCTATAAAAGAAAATATAATTGTGAAAATTATCAGCAAGGCAACTACTCCAAAAAATGCGAACACATCCACAACAAAACTTACCTGCCCTTTTTTCATTTTAACTCATCGTCAACAAAACAATTATTTTCAAAAAACCCTTCTTTCTTTCATCACCATCAATAACATTAACAAAATAAACTTGCTCTTCTTTATAGACACTACCAGCACCCTGCACGTCTGTGGTTGCAATCTTCTCCCATGCCTCATAATACCTTTTATTAAGATAAGCTGAAGGAAGGCTCCATCCACCTTGCCTGTAACCACCACCATCAAAATCCTGCAGGCTTATTTTCATCGCCACATAAGGAGAGTCCAAAGAATAATCAAAAACTTCACTTAATTTTTCATCAGGAGAATTCCTGAAAAAATCCACATCAATCAAATAAGGGTAAACCCTTCCTGTACTTTCATCAACAAAAGAAGGACCATGCGGGTTGCTCATAATGGACCTTACCAATAACGCTGACTCAAGCTCAGTAATATCCTCATCAACAATAATAAACCTGTTAACCAATAAAACTATAGAAAAAAGAACTATTATAACAATAAGCATTCTCACAAAAGTGTGACCCAATATTTTTATTGTGGTTTGTGATTTATTGTACAGTCTCATCATATTCCCTTATACTATCCTTTATAGCTCTACCCAAGACAGTCTGAACCCTGTCCTCCGGATTTGCAAAAATCAAAACAGCAGCATAGTTGCCTATATCCTCCCTTGTCACTTCCATGCCCAACCCCGGAAGAAGCATAACTTCATCAAAAAAATCCCTCTCAATAAGATTATTATGAACATGACACCCAAAAGCCCTGCTCTCCCTATTGTTATTAAGATAATGAACATTCGCCGTATTAATATTTAAATCTTCAGTCCCAACAGCAATAAGAACTGGCAAATCAACTCCCGAATCAGATACTTCATCGATAACAATAGAATTAACATCCAGCAAACTACTGATTGCTCCGGAAATTTCTCTTGCTCTTTCATCCATTGGATAAATAAAAACAATACCATCAGAAGATATTTTTCCTCTGTCACCGGCAGGAGGACACTCAGACCTTTCACTCATATGCCCAAGACCTTCTTCAACATTAACATTATAACTTTCCTTTATGAAGGTTAAAGCTGAAGGCACATCAAAATCTCTAACATAAGCTCTCGAGAAACCCTCCCCCATATAAAAAGGATATGAATCTCTATTTCGCCCATCCCTAACAACCAATTCATTCTCATCAAAGCTTATATTAAACTTATTCAATAAATTATTTTCATAACTATAATGCACATCACCGGGAACGGACTGGACAACCCCCATCAAAAGTGCAGTATCTTTAGCAAGAATATTTCTCTCAAAAAAAGTATCTTCGCTTACATTACTTACAAAAACAAACAAAGGCAAAATAAGAGCTATCAATAGAAGTATTTCCACCAGCACCCATATCGAAAGCTGAAATCCTCTTTTTCCATAAATACACATAGCTTTATTACAATTTAAAGAATATAAAAAGCTTTTGATAACATTTTTCTGTATTCTGCTTCAAATTTATCAAAAAAAATTAAAATTAGCAGATTTCGGGAACAAAAGTCAAACTGCCATCATCGTTTCTTCTGACACAATAATCCGTTATGCTTCCCCTTTCAGGAGCATAAACCAGTGGAATCTCACAATAAATATCATCAGAAACATAAGCTTCAAAAGATATATCCTTTGTATGCTCTTCCCTAAAAGGTATGCAATAAGAAGTGCCATGACAGGATATTTTTCCGTCTGTAAATTCTTGTCTGCACAAGCAAAGGCAAGGATAATCATTTCTACAAGTATCGGGCCTATCAACACTTAACTCAGTAATATCATCAGAAAGAAAAGGTACTCTCCGGACATGATCTGCAAACGGCAAATCTGCCAAACCTCTTCTGGCTGATCCTATAACACTACCATAATTACATTCTCCTTCAATAGATTCCTCATTTTTAGAAAAAGCAACAATTACAAAATCTTCAGTCAAATAGGTATTAAGACCAAACTCAGGCTCCTGAACGTCCCTTCTCTCGTTCTCACTTATTTTAGTATATAAAGCCTTGAAACCTTGGATCTGGTAGCGCTCATCCTCCCCACTGGAATAAAAAACACTGATGACTGTAAGAACGATTATGGTTACCGCAAAAATCCCCATAACCGCCAAAACCAATTCAACAATTGTATTCAAACTTATTTCAAATGCTTTTTTAGTCATCTTAAAAGATGCTCACACTCAGGTACATTCCTTACCCCGTCCCCTGTAGTATCCCCTTCAGTTCCCGGCTCAACTACACAACCCATACTTTCATTCAGGTCACTTTCTACTCCGCCTATATCCTCAAGAACACTGTAAACAATCCCTTGAGTAAAAAAAGAATAAGACAAAAGAACAACCAAAGCAAGTATCAGAGAGATAATAATTGTCCATTGCATATTTCCTTTCTTCCGCTTCATTTTAAAAAACCTCAAATTTACAATCAGCTATTAATCATCATCCGTCGTTTCACAACTGCCGTCCTTTTGCATCTCTCCACCTACACAAGTGTCAAAACAACATTCTTCGTTTTCAGGACAATCTCCAGAGATAACCCTGGTTTGACAAGCTCCCTCGTTAACACAAACACCATTTCTGGTTTCACAAGCACTTATATCCCGTGAAGCACCTCCAAAAATATCTGTAAAAACAAACAAAACAGCAACTAAAATAACCAGCGCAATCACTGCACCAACAATCACATTAAGGCTCATTTGAAATGCTTTCTTATTATTCATAATATCAACCTCTAAACCTGTTAACCGCCCGGAACAATAATTCCACCAGGACCATCACCAGCCCCTCCATCGTTCGAAGAGCCATTATCATCTTCATCATCGCACAAAATTACACCAAAAGACATTCTACATGAAAAATCCTTTACCGATTCCCACATAGGAATTGGCCTGGTGGAGATAGTTATTATAATCAAAATCAAAAAAATAACTGAAAGAATCATGTACACAAGCGTTCTTGACCCTATCCCTTTTTTATTCATAAAAAATCCCTCAGCCAACCAACAAAATCCATATGGCCTCTGCTTGCCTGCATCACAATAAATATAACAACAAAAAGCCCAACCAATGCAAGTATCAGTTTCACCAGCCAAAAGCTTATCTCACCTTTCATAAACCTTCACTTGTTTTTATTAATTTAAAATATTTGTGGTTTTTATCTGGTCTCTTGCGACCCTGGCATATAATCACATTCAAGCTCTGAAAGCATTTCTTCAGTATAAGGAAACAAAACCAAGCAGGCAGACCAATCCGACGACACATCACTTCCAAGTTCATAACCAACAGCACCACCACCAGCACTCCCTCCCAGAACCAATAGGGCGCCACCTACTGCCTTAGTAATTGTCGGCTCGGGAAAAATAAGCAAAGCTGCACCAACCGCCCCTACAACTCCACCAATTTTCGCTCCATCTAAAGCGCTCCATACCTTATGAACGTAACCTTTTTTTGAATAAACAAACATAATACCATAATCCTGCTCAGTATTAATGATGCTTTCGTGTCCCGATAGCCTATCAAGATTAACCTCATCAATATTCGTGTTATAACAACCGAGGTATTCAATATAACTTACATTATCAAGCCTTTGCCTTGGAATCTTATTTTCTGCAAGATAATCCAAAAAACCATCAATTTCACCTACACTACTAGCTGAACCATCAAACTGTATATGGTGTGTAAGAACGCAAAAAGTCTCCTGTCCCCTAGCATTAAAGAGCTCAAGCCTTCCTTCATGAAACATATCCCATGCATCATACATATGCCTCGCAAATTGTCTTTTTATAAGCTCTTCATCATCAGTAGTAATTTCTTCATAAAAAGTAGGGCAAGGCACTTCATTTCTTCCGCTTTTATCAAAAATTGAAAAATCCTTACCTCTAAATTGCGTCATAGCCTCGGCCCTTATAGCCTGCTTGCAAATATTTTTCTGCGATTTTTCCTCAAAAACATCGAAAAGATTGGTTACAAAATAAACCATAGTAAATATGACTAACACCAATATAATCAGACGAAGAAGATTATTATTAATATCGCCTATTTTAATCTTCCAAAACTTCCTACATTTATTGGGGTTTTTACTATTAACCATCTAATTCACCAAAATCCCGCATTG
>CAYOOQ010000018.1:0-14596 GCA_964405675.1 uncultured Methanosarcinales archaeon
TAAAAATCAAAACATTTTAATATCTACTGGCAATCCAATTCAACTGAAATGAAAGGCATGGATTTTAAAACAACCAAGGAAATCAAGGTTAATAAAACTATGATTGAACAGGTGATTGGTCAGGAAAATGCTTGTGAAATAATTAAGAAGGCTGCTAAGAAAAGGAGGCATATTTTTCTGATTGGTGAGCCCGGAACCGGGAAGTCAATGCTTGGGATGGCCCTGGCTGAATTGATGCCTAAAGAGAACCTTGTTGATATTGTTAGTTTTCCAAATCCTAATGATGAAAATACCCCTCTAATCAGGACGCTTCCAGCTGGTAAAGGAAGGGAGCTGGTTGCTAAAGCAAGGACACAGCAAATGACTGGTTTTGCGAATTCAGGAGGTATTTTTTTGATTATAATGTTGATTGTACTTTCTTTTATTGGTACCTGGTGGACTTTCACTAGATTTACTGCAGAATATAATGCTACAGTAGGTGCTATTATGGCGGCAAGTTCTTCCATTGGATTTTTTTTCATAATTGCAGCTTTTATTTTCATAATGAGTTTTGGAGCCCGTATGGGCAGGCAGGGCAAAGCGTCTGTCCCAAAACTTCTTGTGGATAATTATAATAAAGAACAGGCTCCTTTCCTGGATGCTACTGGTGCCCATGCGGGTGCTTTGCTTGGGGATGTATTGCATGACCCTTTTCAGTCCGGAGGTCTGGGGACGCCTGCTCATGAGAGAGTTGTCGCGGGGATGATTCATAAATCCCATTCAGGAGTGTTGTTTGTGGATGAGATATCTACTCTAAGGCCTCACACTCAACAGGAGCTTTTAACTGCATTGCAAGAGGGGAAATATTCAATTACAGGACAGAGTGAGAGATCTGCTGGTGCTATGGTTAGGACTGAATCGGTTCCTTGTGATTTTGTTTTGGTGGCTGCTGGAAATATGGAAACTCTCAAAAATATGCATCCAGCCTTGAGGTCCAGGATAAGAGGTTATGGTTATGAGATACAGATGATGGATACTATGGAAGATACTCCTGAGAATCGCCAGAAGATAGCTGTTTTTGTTGCGCAGGAAGTGAGGAAGGATAAAAAGATTCCACATTTTACTAAAGATGCGGTGTTGCAAATAATACAAGAAGCAAGAAAGATGGCGAATCGAAAGGGACATCTGACTCTTAGATTCAGAGACCTTGGAGGTCTTGTTAGAGCGGCGGGAGATGTAGCTTCTGAAGAGGGTTCTGATTTAGTTAAGCCAAAGCATATTCCTTCAGCAAAGAATATTGCTAAATCGTTGGAAAAGCAGATGGCGGACAGGTATATTGAAAGAAAAAAGGAATATGAAGTTATAATGACTGAAGGTAAAAGGGTTGGAAGAGTCAATGGTCTGGCGGTTATTGGCGGAGGAAACTCTTTTTCAGGAATAATTTTGCCTATTGAATCCGAGGTTACCCTAGGTGGGAAAGAGCATGAGATAATTGCTACTGGAAGGCTTGGTGAGATTGCAAAGGAAGCTGTTACTAATGTTTCTGCTATAATCAAAAAATATTTTGGCGAGGATATAAAGGATAAATACAATATCTTTTTGCAGTTTTTGCAGACTTATGAAGGGGTTGAAGGTGATTCAGCCAGTATTGCAATCAGTGTTGCCATGATTTCTTCGTTTAACAAGGTGCCTGTTAAGCAGGATTTTGCCATGACTGGAAGCCTTTCTGTGAGGGGTTCAGTGCTTCCTGTTGGTGGAGTAACTTCAAAAGTTGAAGCGGCTATAAATGCTGGCATAAATAATGTGATTGTTCCTAAGTCTAATATGAAAGATATTATTATTGATAAGAAGGAACTTTCAAAGATTAAAATTATTGCCGTGGAAAATATTGTTGAAGTGCTTGAGCATGTTATTGACTGGACAGGCCATGAGCAGATTATTGAAACAATAAGAAAAAAACACGATGAATCAAACTCCTCTTGAAAACCAGATATTTGAATACGGCCTTCGGAGAAAAAGAGCAAACCTGATGGTCTTTTTAGTCGTTTTTTTTTTAAGTGTTTTTTTATATCTTTTATACAAATTTTTTTATAGTTCTCTATCCGGGACTTTTTTGGTTACGGGAATTGAAAACATAAGGATTTTTTTGTTGAACATTTTTTCTTTTGTCCATACTGAGATGTCTCTTTTTTCCCCTACTTCAATATCTTTAATAGGGTTGTTTTTTGTTATGTTTTTTGGTGGTCTTTTTTTCCTTATGATACCTGTTGAAATATCTTTTTTTGGTGCACTTACAAATTTTTCTCCTGTCACTGTACTGATTGTTACCGCGCTTGGGGCTGGTTTAAGCTATACTCTGGATTATTTTATAGGGAGGCGTTTTTCAGGCATATCCCGTAAGGTTATTTCACTTAAGAAATTTTATAAAACTAAGAGTGTTGTTAACAGGTATGGAGGTTGGGCGGTCTTATTTTTTAATATAATTGGTATTGGCTCTCAACAGACTACTTTCATACTAGGAGTTTTCAGATATAATAGGGTAAGGCTTGCTTTTTTGACTGCAACCGGGCAATTGATAAAATATTCGGTAATAATATTATTTTTTTATTTGTCGTAAATTATATAAATTCAAATAGTGAGGTACTTAAAAATGGCGAAAAAAATTCATCAAATATCATCAATCATCTATAAGCTTGATGAAGAGTTCAGCTTGAAGAGCTTGGTGGGAAAGAGAGTTCTTGCAAAGGATGCTGAAGAGTTAGGGAAGGTTACGGATGTGGTGCTTAAGCACTACAATGTGGTTGGAATAATTTTTTCAAGGTCTTTTGGTCATAAGATATTTGTTGATAAATCTCATATTTCTTCATTTACTCCTGAAGCAATTATTCTTAACATAAAGCCTTTTACTTCCCTTATTGGGCTACAAGTGCTTGATAAGAATGGTAGGATACTGGGCAAGGTCAAGAAAGTAATACGAAAGGATACTTCCAATAATTTTAAGGAATTTACCGTAAGGATGAATCTTTTCAAAACTGTTATTTTTAAGGCTGATGATATTGACAAGATTAGTGATAAGTTGATATTGAATAAGGAGTATTCAAAATGAGTGGAAGGGAGAACCTTAAGGGCCTGATTACCTCTGACGATGTGCTTGGCAAGGATGTTATTGACATAAAAGGTAGGTATATAGGTGTTTTGTCGGTTCTCCATATTAAAAAAGACAGCAAGGCCATTACCGGGATAAGCGTAGATACAGGTTTCATGAAGCCTACAGTTTATGTTGGTATTAATATGGTTATGAATTTTGGTGTTGATGCGGTTTATATTTCCCATACTCCTGGTTCCAGGTATCTTGGGCTTAAGGTTTTTGATAATAAGGGTATATATGTGGGTGTTGTAAGAAAGGCTGAATATAATAAAGAGGAAAGTGAGAATTATTTTGTAAGTAGAATATTGGTTGTTATGGGTTTTAAAAAAGTGTGGCTACCGGTGGATTATGTTGAAGTAATTGGTATGAATATACTACTTAATATAGGATCTGATAAGGTTTTAGAAATCAGGGAATCCATGAAATCTTGATTTCATCTGTTCTTTGGTAAGGTAGTATGACTGAATCTTCCAGTTTTGTTGTGATGCCCTTTTTGTTCATAAGTAGTCCAAGCCAGGCTATCATGGCTCCATTGTCTACAAGTAGCTCGTTTGGGGGTATGAAGCATTTTGCTTTTCTTTCTTTGGCCATAATATTTGTCATTTCCTGGAATCTTTTGTTGCATGCAACACCCCCTCCAAGTATGATTTCATTGATATTGCAGTGGGCCATTGCTCTCTCTGTCACTTCCATGAGCATTGCGAATATTGTTTCCTGGGCAGAATATGCCAGATCTTCTTTATTGTATTTATTTTCATTTATCTTGTGTTTCAGATTAGTCAATATTCCTCCAAAGCTTACATCCATTCCTTTTACAACGTAGGGTAAATTTATGTATTTTTTACCTCCTGTCGCGAGTTTTTCAAGTTTTGGCCCTCCAGGGAAGCCGAGTCCCAGGAATCTTGCTAACGAATCTATGAAATTTCCAACCCCTATATCCAGGGTTTCTCCAAAAATCCTGTATTTTTCGTTTGCATAAGCTATTATTTGTGTATTTGCTCCAGATACATAAACCAGTAGGGGGTTTTTAACGTTAAAAAGCATCCTTCCTATCTCGAGGTGTGCTATGCAATGGTTTACCCCTATCAGTGGCTTGTTGAGTATTAGGGAAAGGCTTCTTGCAACAGTCGCACCAATCCTTAATGTGTGGCCAATACCGGGGCCCTGTGAGAATGATATGAGGTCGATATCTTTTAGTTTGATGCCTGCTTTTTCAATGGCTTCATTGATTGTTTTTTCAAATATCTCAAGGTGATGTTCTGCTGTTTTTGAAGGGATCATTCCACCTTTTTCTGTAGTATAGCTGTTTTTGACATTAGCAAGGATTTTTTCATCATTAATTATACCAATGCCAAAGGTATGTGCAGTTGATTCTATTCCAAGGCAAATCATAGGCTTTTGGTTTAGGTGATTTTATATAAATTTTTATATAGAAGGTCTAGAAAAGAGTTATGAGAGGAGAGAGTTTTGAGTTGTGAGTTTTGAGTTCTGAGTTCTGAGTTTTGAGTTTAGGGTTATAATATTTTTGTCTAAAGAGTAATTTGGTTGATGGGGTAGCATAAGGTTTAAAAATAAAGTATGTATTCTGCATTTTATGAAGAGTAAACTTGATGCTGAAGGATGTTTTGATGCTTTGAAGAAGAAAATACTTAAGTATAATGCTAATGCTGATGTTGATTTGATTGAGAAGGCTTTTAATTTTACTAAACAAGTTCATGGTGATCAGAAAAGGGTTTCAGGGGATCCTTTCTTTATGCATCCTGTTGAAGTGGCTAATATACTGGCTGATTTGAAATCTACAAGCTCTACCATATGCGCTGGTCTTTTGCATGATGTTATTGAAGATACTAACATAAGTCTTGATCAGCTGAGAAAGGAATTTGGAGATGAGATTGCTTCTCTTGTTGAAGGCTTGACAAATATTGACAAGCTGAATTTCAATTCTCTTGAGAATTATAAGGCTGAAAATATAAGGAAGATGCTTATTGCAACAACAAAGGATGTGAGGATTATATTCATCAAATTGGCCGATAGGCTCCATAATATGAGGACACTTGGTTCTTTCAGGGAAGAAAAGCAAAAGAGGATTGCTCAGGAAACTCTTGAAATATATGCACCAATAGCTCATAAGCTTGGTATGTGGAATGTAAAAGGTGAGTTGGAGGATCTTTCTTTGCGATACTTGCAGCCTGAAGTTTATAAATTTTTGAGGGAAAAGATTAATGAAAAAAGGCATGAGAGGGAAAAGAATGCAAAAGAGCTTATTAAAACCATAAAGAGGAGTTTGAAGGAAAAAGGTGTTGAAGCAGAGGTTTATGGTAGGGCGAAATATTTCTATAGTATTTATAAAAAAATGCTTAAAAAGCGTGTTGATTTTAATGAGGTATACGATTTAATTGGCATAAGAATTCTTACTAACACCATACCCGAATGCTATACGGCTTTGGGGGTGGTTCACGAGTTATGGAAACCTATTCCTAAAAGATTCAAGGATTATATAGCAACCCCTAAGGCTAATGGTTACCAATCTCTTCATACAGCAGTTGTTGGAAGTCACGGAAAGATTCTTGAGATACAGATAAGGACTGAGCAGATGCACAGGATTGCCGAAGAGGGAATAGCTGCTCATTGGCGGTATCAAGGTAGTGAGAGTGATAAGAAGTTCGATAAAAAGATTTCATGGCTCAAACAGCTTTTAGAATGGAGGATTGCGTCAAACGATGCTCAGGACTTTATTGAGACACTTAAGTTCGATCTGTTTGATAAAGAGATTGTTGTTTTTACCCCTAGAGGTGATCCTATCATATTACCAGAAGGTGCAACTCCCGTTGATTTTGCTTATATGGTACATAGTAATGTGGGAAGCAAATGTAGCAAGGCACTTGTAAATACAAAAATGGTTACACTGGATACACAGCTAAAGGCAGGAGATGTTGTTGAAATCGTGACTACTAAGGATGCAAAGCCTTCGAGAAGTTGGCTTTCTTTTGTGAAGACAAGCAAGGCGAGGAGCAAGATAAGGCAGGATTTAGGTATTCATGCTGAACATGATCCTAAGAAGAAAAAGGAAGAGGGTGATTCATTAAGCGAAAAATTCTTGATGGACCATATTAAGGTTGAGGATAAGATCAGTGCGCCAGTTAAGATTTCAAAATGTTGTAATCCTACATATAAGATGCCGATTTCGGGGTTTTTGACGAAAGATAAGAAGATTACTGTCCATGCAAAAGATTGCCCTAATGTACACACGCTTGACCAGAGTAAAAAGGTTAAGTTGAGCTGGATTACTTCAGATTTAACAGATTATAAAGTGGTTAAGTTAAATGTTAAAGACAGGGTTGGTATTTTGATTGATATTTTGAAAGAGATTTCTGGCATGGGTGTTAATATACTACATGTTTCTTCGGACACCAGCAAGGAAAATTCCTTAATTACCATTAAGGTGGAAAGGGTTGACAATAAAAAGATGAAAGAGTTGCTTGATACTCTCAGGAACGTTGAAGATGTAGTGGGTGTTAACGAGCTAAAAGAATAGAATAAAATTTGTTAAATTAATAATCAGTTGAATATTTCTTTATTTTTTTCAAGCTTTTCAAGCACAGGAAGCTTTTTCCCTTCAAACATTGCAAGAGAAGCTCCGCCGCCGCTTGAGACAAAACCTACTTTCTCTGTAAGATTACATTTGCTTATTGCAGATGCCGAATCACCTCCACCGATTATTGAAAATGCCTGGCTTTCGGCGATAGATTTTGCGATTTCTTCAGTGCCTCTTGCAAAATTATCAATTTCAAATAATCCAAGGGGACCGTTCCATATTATAGTACCAGCTTTTTTGATCTCTTCCTTAAATTTATTTACTGTTTCAGGTCCTATGTCCAAAGCCATCCACCCCTCTTTTATATCTGTTATTGAAACTGTTTTTTTTTCAGCGTTGTTTGAAAGGTTGTCTGCGACAACAGCATCTTCCGGAAGAATTATTTTTTTATTTTCTTTTAGTTTTTCAATTATATGCCTATTTTTTTCGATGTTCTCTTCATCAATTTTTGAATCCCCTGTATTGTATCCCATGCCGTGGAAAATATTAAAGGCCAGAGCTCCCCCTAAAAGTATTTTGTCTGAGTTTTGCAACAAATTTTCCACTGAGCTTAGTTTATCAGCCTTTGCTCCCCCCATTATTGATATAAGAGGGCGTTTTGGGCTTCTTATGGCTTCGTCGATGGTTTTTATTTCTTTTTCTGCTGCTTTGCCTATACATGCGGGAAGGAACTTGAGGGTTGAGGTCATGGATGCCTCTTTTCCCCTGTGCATGTTGCTGAAAGCTTCCATCACAAAAATGTCTGCATTCCGGCATATTGATTTTGCAAACTCATCCCTTTCAGATTCTTCTCTGCTTTTTTCTTTTGAGCTAAAGCGGGCATTTTCAAGTACTATTATTTTGTCTTCTGGGAGACCTTCTTCACCCCATTCGTCTATCTTTTTGACTTGTTCCTGGATTAATTCACTTAATCTTTTTGCAGCCTTATCTGTCTTGAGCCTTTCTTCATTTTCTTTTGGCCGGCCTATATGGGTTAGTATTATTATTTGTTTTGCCCCGTTTTTTAGAAGATGTTGTATTGTTGGAATGGAATCCCTTATTCTTTTGTCATCGGTAATGTTACCTTCTTTATCCATGGGAATGTTGTAATCTGTTCTGACCAAAACCTTTTTTCCTTCAATTTCAACGTCTTCCAGTGTTCTTGCATCCATTTTAGTCCTCTTTGATATCTTTTCTGGTTATTAACTTTGTTTATTTTGTCTATTTTGTTTCAGCGTTTAATTTGGCTTGATTCTTGTTATTTTTCCAAAACCATTTTAAATATTTTATTATTTTGCAGTTTATGATGGATGGAACATTGATTGAGAAGGTTTCAATTGAAAATAAGCATAATGATCAGACAATTAATCTTGCTGTTGATACTTTGAGGCTTGATAAGCAGGCTTTAATATTTAATAATACTAAAAGATCAGCTGAAAAGACCGCGGAGGATATAAGCAAGAAGGTAAAAAATATTAAGAGGGTGAATGAGCTTGAAAAATTGTCACTGAAGGTTCTAAAAACTTTATCAAAGCCTACTAAACAATGTGAGAGATTGTCACGTTGCATTAAAAAAGGTGTTGCATTCCATCATGCGGGACTTACCCAAAAACAAAAAGATATAATCCATGAGGGTTTTTCTGAAGGTGTTGTAAAAATTATTTCGGCTACGCCTACGCTTGCAGCTGGTGTTGACCTTCCTGCTTTCAGGACTATTATTAAGGATGCCAGGAGATATACTTCAAGGGGACTTCAGTTTATTCCTGTGTTGGAATATTTGCAGATGGCTGGGAGAGCTGGTCGGCCAAGTTTTGATAATAAAGGAGAGGCAGTACTTATTTCTAAAACAGAGGCGGAGAGGGATAAGCTTGTGGAAAAGTATGTTTATGGTAATCCCGAGAATATTTATTCAAAGCTTGCTGTTGAGCCTGCTTTAAGATTTTACCTCCTTTCTCTGATTGCAGGCAATTTTGTGAGAAGCAAGGAACAGATATTGGATTTTTTTTCAAAGACTTATTGGGCATACCAGTATGAAGATATGGCACAATTGCAGGTAATCATAGAGAAGATGCTTAAATTACTTGTTGACTATGGTTTTATTTATTCAAATGAATCGGAAGATTTTG
Source organism: uncultured Methanosarcinales archaeon (assembly GCA_964405675.1). GTDB lineage: Archaea > Nanobdellota > Nanobdellia > Woesearchaeales > DSVV01 > CAZBGG01. The sequence continues at coordinate 8,828 of CAYOOQ010000018.1, forward strand.
TTGATGCGTCTGAAGTAGGGGACTTGAAATATGGTGCTACTAATCTTGGGAAGAGGGTCTCTGAGCTTTATCTTGATCCGGCAACTGCTTATGAGTTTGTGAAAGCCATGAAGAGGGCCCAGATACAAAGGGTCAATGATTTTTCTTATATTCATATGTTTTCGTTTACCAATGAGTTAAGGCCTTTGTTGAGGGTTAAAGTTAAGGAATATGATGATTACCAGGAGATGGGGGCTGTGCATGAAAATGATATGATTGTTCCTATGCCCACACCTTTTGATTATGAGTATGATGAGTTTATGAATTCGGTTAAAACTGCATCCTTTTTCATTGACTGGGTAAATGAATATGACGAAGAGTATTTGCTTGAGAAATATGATATAAGGCCAGGGGAGATAAGATCTAAGATTGAAATTGCTGACTGGCTTGTTTACAGTTGTGTTGAAATGGGTAAATTGCTTGAGTTGAAGGATGTATGCAGAGGCCTGAATATAATTAGGGAGAGGCTCAGGCATGGTGCCAAAGAAGAGCTTTTGCCTTTACTTCGTTTGAAAAATATTGGCAGGGTCAGGGCAAGAAAACTTTTTAAGAACTCAATCAGGAATATTAAGGACCTAAAAACTGTTGATTATTCGTCGTTGAAGCAGATAATAGGTGAAAAAACTGCAATAGATGTTAAAAGTCAGGTTGGGCAAGAAATAAAGGAAGTGCCGAAGGGCACCAGGAAGGGCCAGCTTTCGATGGGGAAGTTTGGCTGATTTGTCAGTTTATGTATAAATAAATAAATAAATAAATAAATAAGTTCTATTATAATATTTTAATAAATAAAGAATTTTTGAAGCTCTTTTTCAATTTCTTCTTTGGTTCCTTCCAGTGCAAGTTTGTAGACTTTGTTGATTTCTTTTCCAAAGCTTGATCCGGATTCGTTGCAATATATCAGGTCGGCTATGTAGGGGGCTAAAGTGAATTGTGTTAACCACTCTTTGTGCTCTTCCCTGTATTTCTTGGTTCTTGGGATTGAGTCTGAGCAGTAGACTCTGACACCTGCTTCTTTAAACTTATCTTCAGCGAATATTATGTCTTTGATTTTGTCTTGTGAATCTTTCTTTATTTTAGTGCTGAATATTCCGTGGGTTGTGTAAACTCTTACATCTTTTGCTCCAAGATTTTTTGCTGAGTCAACGGCGTTTAGGATTGTACCGCCACTATCTATAATATCATCGAAGATGACTGCGGTTTTTCCTTTTGGGGAATTTCCGATGTAGTGTTCAGCCCTTGATTCTCCATGGTTTGGTCTTGTTTTTGAAATTATTGCGTAATTTAAGGAGAAATCTTTTATTATTTTTTCATATCTCTTGTAACTGCCTGCATCAGGTAGCATAAGTATTGAGTCTTTAAGTGAATTGGTTGTTTTTAGATGCATTATGAAAAGGTAAATTGTTTGTATTTCGTCTAAGGGATAGTTTGTCATCCCTTGTATTTGTGGTGCGTGCATATCTACAGAGGCAAGTCTCCTTAGCCTGGGCTCTGCTGAGGATTGTAAGTTGTCAAGGACAAGTTTTGAAGATATTGGAACTCTTGATTCATCTTTTTTTTCTTGTCTTGAATCAGGAAAATATGTCAGGTAAATTGATATTCCTGCAGCACCCCCTCTTCTTGCAGCATCGCATATCTTTTCAAGCTCTCTTAGATATTTTTCAAGTGAAAGTGTGCAATCTTCGATTAATAATGCCTTCATTTCTTGGGCGATGCCCGATTCTGCTACCGCTTTCTTGAGTTCATAGGCTTCAGGCCTGTGGAATGAAGATATAAGATGGACATTTTTTTTCCTTACATTCATGGGAATTTGACAGTATATTTCTCCGCTGGGGAATGTTTTTGAGAATACATTTTTGATATTTCTTGTGTCCAGATTTTCAGAAAATGGCTCTAGTCTTTCTGCTGTTATTTGTAGAAGCTGATGTGCAGGAGTGTTTGAAAAGATCCTTATTTTTTTATTGAGTTTTTTCATTTTATCGAAAAGCTACTTAATAATTTATATTTTTTACTGTAAATTTATGTTTTTCTGGTGATATTCTCTTGTCAATACAAGAGTAATTAGATTGTATCTTTAATCATGATAGTATTTTTCTATGTTAAGTATTTGATACTCTTAGATGGTTTAATTTGCCGCTATAAATGGCTTCTCATCAGATTTTGACCATTTTTTTCTTATGCGGTCGCATTCGGTTTTTCTGCCTGGCTCAAGGTAATGCTGGTAAATTTTATCGGATGTAAGAAAACCATTGACTTTTTTTTCAAGTAATGATAGTGCTTCTATTGATGTGTCAACTATCGGAAAGCTTTTGTTGTCAAGGAATATGTCATCAGAATAATCAACTGTATTAATGTTGTTTATGTCAACCAGAACCACTCCCCTGTTGCTGTAAGTGAGGTTTCCTATGCCTGCTAGATCCGGAATGAGCCCTGTTTCATTGATACATCTTTTTATCCTGTTGATGAATTTGTTGGTGTTATTTTCAAAATTAGTGTCGTATGCCCTGGGAACGCAATACCACGGGTCAATAAGTTCTCCTTTTATGTACTCCTGCAGGCCGCAGAGTATCGGCTCAAAACCCTCTTTTTTTCTATAGGAGACGATGAATTCCTGTGATTTGGCTATGTTTTCTTTTAAATATCGCTTTATCGTACACATCTTTTCAGTCTCTTCCATAGCTTCCTGCAATGTTATTTTTTCTTTGTATATCCTGAGGACTTTTGATGGCACGGGTTTAGGATATGTTAATCTCCCTTCAACATAAATTCCTTTGTCCCTGGCTTTGCAGTCCTCGGGGTTTAGAAGTTCTATGATGTGTGATCTTAAGCCCTGATTGTAGTGGTAATTAAATACATAAGGAGAATCTCGATTAATGAAATTTAAGTCCAGGATATCCTGGTGTTCAAGTCTTGACTTTTCTCTGATGTCCATTTTTTAAGGGTTGAGTATGGTGTTTTTAATATTTTTCCCTGGTTAGTGTTGACAAATCGTTGGTTTTTGTATAGTTGTTGCACAAAAGCTTTTTAATATTTTGTTATTCCTGCTTTTTATGGAGAAGATAAAGACGAAGGATGGTTCTTATACTTTTTATAATGAAAATTTTGGTGATATATATCACAGCAGGTCTGGGGCTAAGGAGGAGGCAATGGAGAAATTTGCCAGGCCGGCGGTTGAATTTTTGGCTTCTGAGGGGAAAAAAGAGGCAAATATTCTAGATATTTGTTTTGGGTTAGGGTATAATGCTTGTGCAGCTATTGATTTGGCTGAAGAGGTGCTTGAGGTTTGTAGACTGAGCATAACAGGTGTAGAGAATGATACAAACATACTTGGTGAGGTGCTCAATATGTTTCCTGATTTTGAGAATTATCATTTGATAAAGAAGACAGTCCAAAATACTCCTAAGCTCATTTATGAGAAAGGGATTAGTATAAGAATAATTGAAGATGACGCTTTATTGGTGATTTCTTCTTTAAATGGAAGATATGATGTTGTATTTCATGACCCTTTTTCTCCAAAATCATGTCCTGATTTGTGGAGTGAGTATTTTTTCAGAAAAATTGCTAATGTTATGGTGGAAGGCGGGAGGCTTTTTACTTATAGTTGTGCAAGAAGTGTTAGAGAGAACCTGAAGAAGGCGGGTTTTGATATTAGAGACGGGCCTAAAGTAGGGAGGAGAGCACCTTCAACAGTGGCTATCAGATTGTGATTTCGAACACTGTAATTTTTTAATCATAACATTTAAATAAGTATATTGTTTCTAAATAGCGGTTATGGAAAATTATGAGAAACTTTCTCAACAGGCCAGAAGGGATTTAAAAGTGGCTGATCATATGTTGAATGTGACATATAAATTTGTTGAAGACCCTAAAATGCTTTTGACGGTGGTTCAGAGGCTTATGGATGGCCTCACTAATACGATGGGTACAATTCTTTATTATGAAAGGATGTATAAGCGTATTCCGCCATTTGAGGATAATTTTGATTCGATGTATAATATGTTTAAAGCCCGCTGTACAAGAAGATATGAAATAAATGTTGAATACATTAAGTTGATAGAGGATTTATATCATATACTTAGGGAACACAAGAAAAGTCCTGTTGAGTTCTCAAGAAAGGATAAGTTTGTTATCTGTTCGGATAATTACCGGATGAAGGTAATAACGTCAGAGGATATCAAAAAGTATATAAAAAAAGCCAAGTTATTTCAATTAGAGGCAGAGAGGATGGTGAAAATAAATGGAAGAAGCGATGCATGATGCCAAACAAGAGCTGAAGAGAGTGGATCATTTGATTTATGTGAGTCTGAAATATACCAGGACTGCAGATGTATTGAAAAATGTTATCGAAAGATTGGTGAGTGCTTATGATAACCTGGTTTTGGTTATTTTAAGGTCTGCAAAAGAGCAAGGGTTGGTGGAAGAAGTGAGTCCGGCCCCTTTAAGGAGATATGAACAAATCAAAGAGATTTTCCCAGAGGATAAAACGCTTTTAGATCTTGTGGAATTTTATGTCTATATAAGGAAGCTTAATAAGCTTGAGTATGGAAGTGAATGTGAATATAGAAGGCATGTTGCAATGTTGTTTGAGATGGATGGCCAGAAAATAAAGTTTGATATTGATACGGCCACACAATATTATAAGGATGCCAAAGAAGTTGCCAGTTATGTTGAGGAAAAATTCGTGAAAAATGACTAAATTTGTAGCGATTGTTTCGGCAAAAGGTGGTGTTGGTAAAACTACTACAAGCATAAATTTATCCAGTGCACTGGATTGGTTTAAAAGAGATGTAATAGTTTTGGATGCCAATTTTACTAATCCTGATATAGGTATCCATCTTGGAACCCCTTTTCTTGATAAGAGTTTTCATACGGCTCTAAAAGGTAACCATCACATAAAAGAGAGTATATACAGGCATCCAAGTGGTCTGAAGATTATTCCAGGGAATATTTCTTTTAATGAGGCTATGAAGGTTCAAAGAGAGAATATGGTTGATGTGGTTCAGGGGTTGACTAATCTTTCTGAGGTTGTTATTATTGACAGTTCTCCCGGAATTGGTGGGGATTGCAGGGCTGTGCTTAGGGCTGCTGATTATGTTCTTGCTATAACCACTCCTGATATTTGCTCCGTGACGAATACCATAAAAACAATTAATCTTGCCAAAGCTTATAATAAGCAGGTTCTGGGAATTGTTGTTAATATGGCCAGAAATGATCAGCACGAAGTGGATATTGATAATATACAGACTATGACTGGTGAATCGGTTGTAGGGGTGATTCCTTATGATTCTTCACTTCCTCAGGCTGTTAGACAAAGGAATCCTCTGGTTTATTCTGAACCTGAAAGTAGCGCTTCTATAGGATTTAAGAAACTGGCTGCTCAGCTTATAGGGGAGCAGTATGTGGTTAATATTGAAAGAGAGCAGGAGAGCTCGGGATTTAAGGATATAATGAAAAGGTTTGGGTTTTGAGTTATGAGTTCTGAGTTTTGAGGTGTATTGCTAGTATAAGAACTGGGTTTGTAAGAATTGGTGTGTGAAGAACCATGTTTTGAGGAGACTATTGAATCCTTAAATTAACTTTTTTTATGGTTTTTCCTTAAAATTAGTTAATTTTCTGGACGAGCACAGGTCATTATTCTAACCACCTCTCAAATCTAACCAATACAAAAGCTCTGTTGCAAGAATTCAAAAAAAGAGTCCTCAAAACCATCAAAAAGGAGGATAGCCCCGCCCG
>CAYOOQ010000019.1:0-14458 GCA_964405675.1 uncultured Methanosarcinales archaeon
AAACATAAACTATATAAGCTAAGTTACATATTACCACTTGTGGAGCCAAAAATAAGATATTTATTTTTGTTGTCTGGCCTATTTATGTTTATGTTCTCGATTGGTTGTGAATTTGCTTTTCTTGTTGATGAAGAGATTGCTGAAGCAGTTGAAAGAGGGGACCCGGATTTGTGCGATGAACTTGAAGGGGGAAGGCAAATCAATTGCTATAACAGGGTTGCTGAAGAAATTAAAGACTTAAGGGTTTGTGACAGGATTGAAGATTCAATTGCTGTTGATAACTGCAGGGCAAGAGTAGGGGTTGCCTTAAAGGACCCTTATGTATGTGAAGCCATCCCAAATATGGGGGCTCAAGTAAGATGCTTGAATGATGTTGCGATTGCTAAAAAAGATGTGGACATATGTTCCAGGATAGAAAACGACTATTCAAACGCCCGATGCATAGAAGAGGTTGCATTTGAATCTTTACGGCCATCCCATTGCCATAGAATAAGTGATCATTCGGAATTTTATAGGGAGAGGTGTATTTCAAGGATTGCTGCCGAAGTGGGAGATCCTGATTTATGTGATGAATTAACTAATTTTGACCAGAAGAATTCATGTTATATGCAGTTAGCAGTTAATGAAAGGGAAATTGACTTGTGTCAAAGTATTAATGAAATAGAGATAAGAGATAGATGCTCCAGAAAGATTGCAGCAATCGAAAGTGATAAGAGTATATGTGAGGATATAGTAACACAGGATGAAGCTGATTTGTGTTTTGAGGCGGTTGCCATAGGTTTGCAAGATTCCTCCTTATGCCAGAATATCGAAAATCAATTAATAAAAGAAAGATGTTCAAGGTATATACAATAAACATAAAAAACATAATTTTGAGCTTATGCTTTTATTGATTGAAAATTGATTGTAAAGTGATTTCAAATTGATTGTAAATTGATTACAAACTCTCATCCTGGAAAAACTTGAAATCTGAAACATATTTTAGACTGGGAATGATAGTGATTTTTGAGATGGGTAGGATTCCAGAACATGAACAGGGATGTTCAAAAAAAAAGGTAAAATCCTAGATTTCCTGTAATACTGATACCCTGTTGTTAAATCCTGTATAATTTCCAAGGTTTCCGGGTATTAAGGCCTCAAATCCATAAATACCGTGAAGGCCTTGTGTTTGTGGAGTGTACCTTGTTATGAAAACTATGTCTTGTCTTTCGTTAACACTGAATTCATCTGTATCCGAGCCACCGGTATCCCATAGGATGCCGGTTACAAAATTACCTGATTCCGTACTGTTTATTACAGGTACGTTTTCAACTTCCATTCCGTATATGTTGAATGTTTCTGTATTTTTTGGAGAAGAATCGTCAGACGCCCATTTCCTGGTAAAACTTGTGGAGTAGTTTTCCATTGAAAATACCTCATCCAGTTTTGAAAAGTCACCTGTGGAAGGGGTTCCGTCAACTTTCCTGCCTATTGCCTGAAGATCCGAAAAACTGTAGTCAGAGTCAATATCTGCAAAATACATATTTTTTATTTCGGCAGGCCCGTAATCGAAAAGCACCATCTGTTCTTTACCAAGCTTGATGTTTGAGGAAGCGTTGCCATAAAATAAGTGATAAGGGGATTTTTCTATCCAAAAAGAAATGGTTTCTGTGTCATTGATGTTGTCGAATGTGTCATTTGCAAAAAATGTCACGTTGTATTGTCCAATGTAAGAGGTGTTTGTGAATACGCCCGAATAGATAGAGTTATTCATCTCCGAAAGCTCTATCTTTTCATTTGAGTTGTTCCATGAGACATTGGCGTAAGCATAATCAACATTATTATCATCATATATAAGAGCCGAGATTTCAATTTCCTGGTTTTGGAGATATATGATACTTTCAGGGTCCCTTATATTTACACTAGGAGGGGTGTCGTCTTTAACATAATCTATGTTAAAGTGAAAGACATTCCAGTATATATCAGAATAAACGTTTTCCCCACCGGAAGATCTTATTTCGGATTTAATCATGGCTTGCGAAGACTCTCCGAAAAAGCTATCGCAGTCCCAGTCATGAATTGGAGTAACATCAACACAAGTGATTTCTGAAGGCCTTTGTGTTCCGGGGCATTCATTGGTGATTTCAGAGTAATCGCTTTCTCCGTCTGCACTGACAGCAATATAGCAGGAATCAACATTAGTTGTTTCAGACCACCACAAATAACATACATTAACGCTTTCAACCCTTACACAATTATCTATTGATGAATTTGAACTTTCAGTCATAAGCCCTGCCCAATAAAGCCTTCCTCCCTGCGTCCTTACCTGATGAGTTTCAATCGCATCATTATCATAAAAGAGATAAGGTCCAGGATATTGAAAGTCGCATGAGCTCTGGAAGGTGTCGCTTTCCTCCGCGGCATCCTGTGCAATACAGTCTTGTATAGTTAGCATTTTTGATACTGGTTGTATTGGAACTACATTAACAAGCCAGGATTCTGAACTGGCATAGTAATTTTTGTTACCTTGATACTCCAATGAAATGTTGTATACATTAATCTCGTTGAATAATAACTTCTCGCTATATGGGGCTGAGCCATTGTATATGATGGTGTCATTCCTGGAGATAACAATATTGCCTTCCCCTTCTGGAAGTAAGGCATCAATATCCACAAAAGTATTGTTTTCAACAACAATATTGTTCCTTTGGCCATCCAGGTAAAGCCAGACATCGCTTTCAGCCTTATCAACGTCCATGATATTGTAAACACTTGAATAAGTGTAATTTTGGACCTGCGTACTATTGCATGTATAATTGTATGTGCCTGCGTCTAAGTTGGCAAGGTCATATCCTCCAGGGATTTTGGTTGAATCCCTGTAAAGAGTTGCATTAACCTGGTCTGTTGATGAAATACAACTAACATTTGTTTCGTTTCCATAAGTTACATCCCAAGAAGGAGAGGCTGTTAAAGACAATCCGGGATCGGCTCTTTCAATAGTGAAGTGCCATGTGTCAGAAACACTCCAGTTACCAGAAGAGTCATTAGCATAACTTCTCCAATAATAATCTCCTGCCGCAAAGTAATCTGAAAAATTGTAGATGTTCGATCCTATGTAGTCCATGGTGAAATTTTGTGGGAACCCTGATTTGTTTGTTTCAAAAAATACAGTATCAACTTCGTCATCATCCTGCCACGTTATTTGGAAATCTGATTTTTTTTCCTCGTACGGCGTAATTATGCTGCTGCTGTTTTCAGACCATTCAGGAGGGAAATCCGGCGGTGGGCCCGGCGTTACATTAACAAGCCAGGATTCAGAATCAAAAGTGTAATTTTCATTGCCGCCATATGTTGCTGTTATTTCATAGATGTCAACAGAATCAAAAAAGAAGATGTTTTCAGAAGGCGGTTCCCCATCGTGAATAATGGTTTCATTAACTGAAACAGATATGTTGCCTTTACCATTATTTAAAACAGAGGTTATGTTTAAAGTGCTTTCATTTTCAATAATCCTGTTGGTTCTTGTACCATTAAGGTAAAGCCTTATATCTCCAGGAGATTTATTGATTGTAAGGTTCTGTGAAACAGAAGAAGATGTGTAATTTTGTGTTTCAGCATTACTGCAAACATAATTATATTTTCCAGCTGACAGATTAGATATGTCGTAACTTCCAACATGTGTGTTATTCCTATAAAGCATGGGTGTAACTTGGGATGTTGAAGCAGTACAGCTAATATTTTTTTGAATACCGTAAGTAATATTCCAGCCAGGGTCTGCTGTTAGTGTAAGTTCAGGATCAGCTTTTTCAATCGTAAAGTACCATGTGTCTGAAGTTTCCCAATTGTCACCCGTGTCGTTCGCATGACTCCTCCAGTAATGGTCTCCGGCAGGGAGGATTGCTTCATAAGAAAATACAGACCCTGGATCTATTTCAGTTAAATTTTCCATTGTATAGTTTTCCGGAGAGCCAGTGTAATTGCTTTCAAAGTAAACAGTATCAACGGCAACATTATCAATCCATGAAATATTGAAACGACTTTTTTCATAAGAGTCGTATTCAGGGATAATGTCTGAATTTGCATCGGACCATTGGGGCGGGGTGTCAATGTATGTGACATTAAAATAAAAAACATCCCAAGTTATATCATAAATTGCATTGGCACCACCTCCTGAGCTTGTTATCTCGGATTTTGCATACGCCCCCGGTGATGATGAATCATAAAATGTATCGCAATCCCAAGATTCCAATTCGGTTATATCAACACAAGTGATGCCGGGAGGCTCCCCAACCTGAGGGCATTCATTAGTGATGGCAGTATAGCTCTCTTCGCCATCAGAACTTACACTTATATCGCATGAAGCAATCCTGTCGGTTTCAGACCACCATTTGTAGCAAAACTCAACTTGTTCAATTTCTGCGCAATCATTCACAGAAGTATTTATAGAATTCACCTTTATGCCTGCCCAATAAATATTATTTCCCTGTTTCTCTACCTGGTGAACTTCAACACCTTCATTTTCTGAAAATAGTGCAGGGCCTGGATAAGGATGGTCACAGGAGCTTGTCCAAGTCCCTGAAGAAGAAGCAAGGCTTTGGGCGACACAATTATCAATCCTGACCTCTCCAAATCCAGGGTCGTCAGGAGTTAGTTCAAAACTATAGGTTTCTCCGGGAATTAAACCTGTCTTAAAAATCTCCCATTCCCCGTAACATTCCTGTGAGTCATAGTCCCAGTCCTCACATTTATAAAGCTCGGTTCCCTGGGCGGTCACGTTTACTGTGGCATTAGTAAAATTAAGATTTTCAGGATCTATTGCATAACTTTGTGTAAAATCTTCCCTTACGAGATCATCAATTCTTATATCAAGGTCAGGACCCGTGGTAATATTGTTGAATTCTATTGAAGTTATCACATTTGTAACGTTTTTCATAGTGAGCCTTTCCATTGCCCTGTTACCAAAAGGGGAATCCGAATAATCTTCTATGATGGCTTTTTTGGATATTTCCCTGCCTTTTGATTTTATTGTTATTTTTTCATAGAATTGATTTGGTCTTCTTGCTATAGAAAAGTAACGGCTTACATTTTTTACACCTTTATCCGTGTCAAAAATGAAATTAACGCTATATCTCCCAGGGCTTAGTGCATTGAAGAATCCAGTTTCGTAAAGGTTTTCATCATCAAAATTATAGAGCTCCTGAGTCACCTTTCCGCCTCTCCAATTAACAACAGCTTTTGAATTGTATACTGTAAGATTTTTTACTCTTACAGCAAATTGTATTTTCTTTCCCATGCCATAGTTTTTTTCTTCGGGAGATATTATTTTTAGAAACTCATTATCCTCATCCTTTTTTGCGTATTCATGAGAATCGGACTGAGAGAGTTTGGTAATGTTGGCATCTTCTTCATTTAATGTTCTATCTTTGGATTCATTTTTATCTAAGGGAATTGTTTGGTTTTTTTCTTTTGACTTATCTGTTTTAAGATGCTCGTCCAAATAATAGAAATGGGTTTCAAATTCTGAAACACTGCCGGAATCATTGTAAATCCTTAACGTAACATTAAAAAGGCCAGTGTCCAGCAACCTGAAAAAACCAGATTCATATAAACCTTCGTTATATTCCAATTTGTGCATAAAAGAACTTTCCCTTTTTTTAATTGCGGCGATTGCCCTTTCAGATTCGGAAATGTTTGCAACTATCTGGAGAGGTTCTGAAGCAGGATAGGTCTTGTTCCTTTTTGGTGAAATAAATATACTATCATGTGAAGACTTATTTTCTTTTAAGCCAAAGGAACCTTTTTCATGTGTTCCATTATGTGTTACGTTGTAAGTATGGTTATACAATAAACTATAGTTGTCGTCGGTAAAATTCCACATTAAGTTGATACCTTCGGCCTTATGTGTTTTGTTTTCAATTGTATAATTGAAAGTAGCGTTTTTTATATAGTGCGAGAAATTTAATTTTTCTCCAAAGGTATAATTCTCAATTTCTTTCTGATAAAAATAGTCTTCATGATCCTGAATAACCAAAGTGATATTGGAGCTATTTCCAGAAGTATAATTAATAATGTTATCCGGAATATTTAGATCTAGAGATGTTTCATTTCCTTTAATGTATCCGGTTATTGTTGGTTGAGAGTATGAGAATATAACTAAAGATAGCATAGATAAGATTAATAAAACGAGACAAATCTTTATTTTTTTCAAGCCAACCATTTTATATTCTTATAACCCCATAGTTGAAGGCGTCAAGCCTCTTGATGCCTAGTTTTTCTTTGATTTCGAGAGGTGATTTTCCACCTGAATATTCTTTGTAAACATATCTTCGCCTGGTTTTAGTAGGGGAAGCTCCTGCCACACGAAGGAATATTTGCTGTATTCTCCTGGAACTAAGTGGAGATTTTTTTTTGTTTGAAAATAAAAAATCGTGAGGTTTTTTTGATTTTGAAAATTCCCTCAACCTTTTGTAAAGGCAAGGAGGTAATTTGAATGAAGCTTTGTTTATGCTTATAGCGTTATTTTTTCTACCTATATCTTTTACCAAAATATTTCTTAATTGTCCGGTCTTGCAGCCGGTTTCTTTTACAAGTGAATAGATAAGAAAGTCTCTTTCATTTGCAGGTGTAATTTTTTGGAGCGGAGGAATGGATTCGTGGGAAAAGGGCTGTATATTCTTTAGTCCGGTTTCTGAAATCCGGCCAGATATTGATTTTTTTAAGAGGTAGAGATTTCTTATTTTTTTTGGAGTGAAATGGATACCACAAAAATTTGAGTAATAGGCAATAATCTGCCCCACTCTCCTTGTTGATAATGGCTTGCCATTATTTGAAAATATATAATCTGAATCATCCGTAATTGCCTTTGAAAAATTTTCCAGGAGACCTTTTAATTCGGTTGGAATATGTTTTATTATTGTCTTTTTTGAGCGGTTTTCATGAAGCCTTATTTTTTTATTTCTAAAATCTAAATTTTCTTTTTTTAATTTAACAAGTTCTGAAACGGTGCAGCCAGTATAAAACATAGTATCCACTAATAGAACATCCCTATCGTTCCCAATCGCTTTTCTTAATTTTCCAAGCTCTTTTTCAAAATAAGAAAGCTTTTTTTTAAGGCCCTTTTCCAATTTCTTATTTGTTTTTTTTGCGAAAGTTAATAAATTTTTTGATTCGTTTCTTTTTTGTTTATTATGCGAAATAAGATATATAAGTTTTTTGTTTCTTCTTTGTTATTTTTACGAAATATTATTTAAGTCTTTTTACTTTTGACATAGGCAATAACCAATAATAGCAAAGAAGGTTTTAATATGATGTGCCAGGAAGTGTTTAAGGGCACCATAAACAACAAATACTGTTATCGAAAAAAACAGAATGAAAGGTTAGATTTTTGGAGAAAATTTTCTGTTGAAATAAAAAAGAAGCAATAAAACCAGTGAGAACACTATTCCGTAGTATGACCAAAGCTTTCTGTGATCTATGCCTTTTTCAATTATTTCTCTTGGCTGGTCTACTTCGGGCTCAATGATTTCGTCTTCTTCTTCATCTTCTTCAATCTCAATATAAGTAAGGTCTTCTTCTTCCTTTTCTGCTGTCAGATATGATCTTCCCACATAATAGTTTATGCTTTCGTAGTTATCCTTATGACCCTGGATCCTATAGGTTTCATTTTTATAAGTGATGACTGTGGCTTCCCCTAATTCGTCGGTAGAATATTGCCTGTCAAATTCCCATTTATCATTTATTAGCTTGTAGGTTTCAATGGTAACATCGGCAAGGGGGCGGCAGACCTCCTTATCCCTTATTATATCCCCTTCAATATCACAGGTGGCTCTTTCAACCAGCTCATGCGCCTTTATCCTGGTGGTGTTTTGCCATTTGCTCCTTTCTATAAAAAATGCGAAATCTTTCTTTTCTTCCTCAATATGACAAGGACCACAATCTTCAGGACATATACGGCAATCTTCATACCTCGAGTCACATCTCCCGTCACCGCAATAGCCAACAGATAATTCAATTTCCTGAGTATCTGATGCCTGGCCGTCTGTAACGGATATGTTGATTGTTCTTGTGCCTTTCTGGGATGAGACAGGTGTGAAATTAATTATGCCATAATAATAAGTGCTGGAGGCGTTGTAGATTGTTTTTATATCAAGCCAGCTTAGACGAGGGATTGTGAAGAATTCAAGGGTATCATTATCAGGATGGTTGTTTAAGTTATCATAATCAAAGGCTGAGATCTTCTGGTAGTATGGTTCATGGAGATACGCGTCTATGTCTTGTACGTATTCCAGTACAGGAGGGTCGTTTTTGTTTTCAACAAAAATTTCCAATGTTTTGGAGTTTGATTTCTGGTAAGTGTTAGTGATTGTTAAAGTGATGTTTTGATACCCTACATCAAATTTTCCGGGTGTCCAGTTTATTATTGCCATGCTTTCTTCTGGGTATGTTATTATTGAATCGGAAATAGATGAGGTTAATGTAACGGAGCTTTCATAAGTATCATTCCACCATACTTTTATGTAAGAGCCTTCGTCTTGTATGGGATTTCTCTGAACTTCTATTTTTTTAAATTCCGGAGGCTCCATAAGCCTTTCTATTGTGAAATTATCATAAAAAAAGTTGTATTCTGAAGATTGTGCAGGAAGCATAATCTGGTACTCGATTAAATCGCCGTTGAAAACTTGCCCGTGGGAAGTGTCAGTTACGAAGATTAAAGTGTCATCCTGCTTTAACAAGCCAGTGTAGAAATGGCCGTTTTTGGCTTTGGTCTTGGCAGCATAAAGTGAGATGGTATTGTTTGAAATACTAAAACTAACGAACTCATCAAAGATTCTTGTGCCGGAGTAAGGGCTCTGGGTGCTTAACCCCAGAAGAGTGTTGACTTCATTGGGATGGGCGGGAACCACTGAATCCCAATCAATGGACTCAAGAGTAGTTGCATACAAAGGGCAACCATGGCATTTTTTGAGGGCTACGTTAAAATGCTCAAGGGGTTGAGATGCCAGCAGACTGGTGCTGGAATAATGCCGTGACAGGTTTCCAAAGACACCGTGCCAGTAGTTATTGGAAGTTATGTGTGAAAGGTCGACTTGTGTTACTTCCCCCGGCCTTGACGTTATCCAGCCAGTCGGTGATGGCTCAAAGAATAAAAGTGAAGTTATTATTAGGAGCCCTAGAATGACCGATATTTCAACAGCCAACGTTTTCCTTTTCATGGGGCTTAATCGGGGAAGTCTTTATAAAAAACTTTCTAAAAGGAATTGTTAGCGTTAGAAATAAATTTCAATTTTATCGCTTTAAATTGACGCTTCCCTGGCCTTTGTTTAAATTCTTATCCCCGTTATCGATTGAATCTTTATTAAATCCATGGGCTAAGTGATTGGTCAAATCATTCTCAGGATTATTCCCTGAAGTATTGGTTGGGTTTTCGCCTGAGCTATTAACAGAGCTATCGCCTAAGCTGTTGTTTAATCCCCTTGTTAGATCAATAAGCCTGCCCTGTCTGCCTACATTTATTACAGTAGTTTTTCCGATTTTTTCTTCAATTCCTTCTGCCTCATGAACATGGCTACATAAAAGGAAATCCGGCTGGAATTTTTCAACAGCCTTTCTGACCCCTGAGCTTCCGGGGAAGAGGGAGGTGAATTTTTCCATCAAAGTACCACTGGGGTGAACATGAGTAACCATTATTTTTTTATCAAGATAATTTATTTTCTCAAACCCGTAGTTAAGAATTGAAAATAGTTCATCTTCATGGAGTCTTTCAACCCCTATGTTTGCACCGCCGGCCCCAAAAAAACCAATTTTTCCATATCTAACTCCACTTCCATGGAGGTTTTTTATTGAATACATTTCACTTAAGAAGTCTGCTGTTGCAAAACTGTCGTGATTGCCTGGAACGAATATAACATTCATGTTTTTGTTTTTAAAAGGCCCAATGATGTATTCACTTGGAGCGTCACCGTGAGTTAGATCGCCGCTAATTACGACTAGGTCTGCCTTTTCTTTTTCGGCCTTCTCAGCCAGATCAAATGCCAGCGCGCTGTCTCCATGGATGTCTCCAGTAGCAAATATCCTCATAGTTGCAGCAGAATGAATATTTATTTAAAAAATTAGCTGTTTCTTTTGGTAATTTCAATATCTTCTGAAGACAAATCAACGATTGTTGAAGGAGTTCCCTTTTTGGTGCCCTCATCTATCATAAAGTCACATTTCATTTCAACGGTCTCGTCGAGCTCCTCTCGGGTTGTTATAAAATTTTCGCCGGTTACGTTAGCAGAAGTGGTTATAATGGGAACACCCATTTTTTCAACAAAGACTGAAAACCAATGACCAGGAATTCTCACACCGATTGTGTCGTTATCAAGGGTTACGCTTTTTGCAACCGCTTTTTTATTTTTTAGATTCAGAATGAGAGTGTATGGGCCGGGAAGCTTATCCAGCCAGTTTTCAGCCTCGGGAGTAATAATGCAGTTATTGTATATCCATTCTTTGCCGGGGACCATGATGGAGAAAGACCTAACCATCTGTCTTTTGGCGTTCCTTAAGTTGTTTACAGCAACCTCATCCGTCGCGTTACAGCCAATACCGTAAATGGTGTCTGTTGGATGGATGAACAATTCTCCCGAGATTATCTTCTGTGACAGCTTGCCAAAATTTAGTTTTGCCTCTGAAGGCGAATAAATTTCCATCACTGGGGGGAAGTCTTTGTTATTTAAATGCTTTAGGGTAATTGACGACGCCTAAAAATTGAATGTGGCTATGTTGAAAAAGTGCCTTTATTTAAGAAAGTAAGGAGATGTCAGTAATCTGTAAGTTTTTTTGTCCTTAAGTAACTTATTATGGTGGTTGAGCCTTCTGGGCCCCCCTGCACTTTCTTTACTGATATGAATTTGTTATCGGCAAGCCGTTTTATTTTTCTTTGGAATGTCTTGTAGGAAGCTTCCCCTTTTTCATCCTGATAAATCTTGTAAAGATCACCTATTTTTTTGTAATTGTTGTTTTTTATTATTTTAAGAATAAATTTTTCTTCCTCATTTAATTCATCAGGGTTTTTTACGCTCATATGATCCAGTTTTGAGATGGCTTTTTCTACATGCTCTTTTTTTATTGTTTTAGAGCTTTGCATTTCAGCGGTTGAGCCAGCTTCTTTTAATATATGCAAGCCAGTTCTTATGTCCTGGCAGGAAACTGCTTTTTCAACAGCTACAGAAAATGCATCGTCTTCAAATACTCCTTCATAAAAGGCCCAATCTTTCCTTTCCTCAAGGATATCTCTTGTTTCTTTGGCATTGTAGGGGGCAAATTCCAGTATGTCTGCCGCCAGCCTTGATTTTACCCTTTCATCCAGCCCCACTATCCATTCTTTATAGTTGGTAATCATAAGGATTGATTTCCTGTAAATCTGCTCAACAAGAGTGTATAAGAAGTCGTATTCTTCCAGCTTGTCAACCTCATCAAATACAAAAACAGCGGATTGCCTGTTGATGATATTAGCTATTATTTTTATTAATTCGTCAGTTTTTTTGTTTTGTGTGAACTTGTAACCTATCTGGCTGCATATATCCACTACAATCTTGTAGCTTGTGTTTTTTTGCCAGCAATTAATGTATATAGTGTAGATATCTTCATAATCTTCACCAAGATCCTCTTCACCTTCTTCAATGACTCTTAAGACATGCTTTGCGGCGACAGTTTTCCCTATTCCTGGCTTTCCATGAATGAAAAGATTGCGACCGTTTCTCTTGGTAAAAAGAGGCTTGATTGAGTAAGCAATTTCTTTTTGCTCGTTTTCCCTGTGCTTAATTACTTTCGGCTGATATGAGAAGTCAAGTGCAACTTCGTTTTGAAAAAGTGATTCATCTTCTTTTAGCATTTCATCAAAGAGCCCCATAATTTCTATTGAATTAAAAAAGCTTTATATATTTTTTTGTAATACAGTCGAAAATAATGGGAAAAGAACGGAAAAACCAATATAGGGAGAAGATGGTTAGCTATAAAAGTCTTATAAGATTTTCGATAGTCACTTTAATACTGGTTCTGGGGCTTTTCCCGTGGTTTGTGGATGAGAACACGAGGCATTCATTGAGGATTGCAGGCATTATTCTGTTTATAATATACATGTTCTTTTCCCTCAGAAAGATTGAAAAGGTGGAAGTCAGGGAAAATTTGGTTAAGGCACTTACATCTGCAAAAATATCTTTAACTGCCCTTTGTATTCTTGGGTTGGTAATATCATTGATAGGGAGAAACAGGCCTTTAAATGCCAGCGCTGATGAGATTACCGCTTTTGTTATTCTGCTTTTCATGGTTATTTTTACAATTGCACTGTGGATAAATAGAAAAGCTTTTAAATAAAAAAGCCAGTATATTCTGTTATATGCTTAAAAGGAAAAAAGGGCAGAACACTGCAGGAGGGGCAGCAGGCTTTATTGCGATAATTGCGGGTGCCCTTTTGCTGTATATTTTTCTTGTTCCCCCTGATGTAAGGGAAGAGTTATTACAGGACGACCCGGTTACTGGACCAGGAAATGGTGTAGGGCCAGGGGATGACTTGCTGGATGGTGTTAACAGGACTTTACTGGACAAGAGCCCCGGCAGAATAAGCTATCTCCGATTTGATGAATATGAGCACAATCTGCCTTCAATAAACCTATACAGTGAAAAAAGTGCCAAAGAAAGAAGTATTGGCACGGCAATTTATGTTAAAAGTGGAATTTTCGATAAAAAAGATGAGACTGTCAGTTTTTCAGTAGAAGACGATGACCTGGTGGATAATATATACCTTTATTTTAACCTTAATGAGAACAGGAATAATAAGGGGGAGTTGTCCATTTATTTGAATGATAAGAAAATATTCGGCCAGGAGGTGGGAGATACCCTTTCAGGGCCTATTTCAGTGAATAAGGAAGATATAAAAAGAGAAAATACGCTGAGATTTGAGGTTTCCGGCGTCGGATGGAAGTTCTGGACAACCAACGAATATGAGATAAACAATCTGAGGATATTTTATGATGAGAGGGATATCAGCAGACAGAGAAGCACCAATACATTCATAGTTGGGGAAACCGAGAAATTTAATATGGATAGGGCAAGTTTGAGATTTAATGCTGACTGTAACCAAAATACTGCGGGGGTTCTGGAAATCACAATCAACAACCAGCAGATTTATTCTTCAGTTCCGGATTGCGGGCAATTAAACAGGGTTGATTTGACAAGTGGCATGATTAATGCAGGGAAAAACACAATTACTTTCGAAGGAAAGGAAGGCAGGTTCCTGATAAGCCATGTTAATGTAAAAACAGAGATGAAAGAGATGACATATCCTGTTTATTATTTTGAGATAGATGATAAATTCTTTGATAACGGCAAGCTTGATGACAGGTATGATATATGGCTTAATTTCAGGTTTTTAGATGACGGAGAAAGGAAGTCAGCAAGGGTCTTTATCAACGGATACCAGTTTTACATGGAAACCAGAGGCGACAAATATGAGAGAAGGATTAACAGCTATGTGGAAGAGGGAAGCAACGCCATAAAAATTGAGCCGGACCAGTCGATGCTTGATATAATTAATATGAAGGCAGAAATCGATACAAGGAACTAGTTGAACGATTCAGCAAAAATATTATAAATAGAAGAAACAGTAAATTCTAATAGAAACTATTAAATAATAAAAAAGTAAAAAATTGTTTAGATAGATGTGTTAATGTAAAAAAAGAGGAAATGTTGGTATGACTCAAAAAGATGAAGACCTTGAAAAACATAAGAAAGATTTTCCATTAGACCCGAATAGATATAAAGAGAGAGTTGAAAAAACACAAAGAGAACTAGATAGAAAAGAAAGAATCGTGCCATATGAATGGAACAAAGAAAGCCACAACAAAGAAATAAAAAGACTTAGGGAGAAATTAGAAAAACAGAAAAATTGGTTCAATACCTCAGTTAAAGAAGAGGAAGATAGAAGAAGGGAAGAAGAAAAAGAAAAATATAACGAGAGAATAAAAAAATATAAAGAAGAAAGGAAAAAAGAAGTGGAAGCCTTTTTAAATAAAAGATCAGAAGAAGAAAGAAAAAGAAGGGAAGAAGAAGAAAGGGAAAAATGGGAAGAAAGAAAAAGAAAATGGTCTGAAGACCAAAAAAGAGAAGATGAAAGGGTAAAACAATGGCATAAAGGCATAGATGATAAGGTTAAAGAAGCAGAAGATAGAGGAAAAAAAGAAGAAGAAAGAAGAGAGAGAAAAGAAGAATATAGAAAAAAAGGTTCCGATTTTTATGGTAACAGAGAAGTAAATCCTTTTGTAAAAAGACAAAGAGATTCAGAAGAAGAAAATCCAAGATTTGCAGCTAATGAAAATTTATGGGATATGGCTGCAAGACAACAGGACCAAAGCCCAAGAGAACCACCCCAACAAAGCGGTGGAAGCGGCGGGGGACAACAAGGCGGTGGAAGTAGTAGTGGGTCTGGTGGTGGACAGCAGCC
>CAYOOQ010000020.1:0-7631 GCA_964405675.1 uncultured Methanosarcinales archaeon
TGGTAGAGTTCATTAAATTTAAAAATATTGAAAGAATTGGTTGAAAATGATTGAAATAAAATTTGTTGGCAGAGGTGGCCAGGGAGGAAAAAGTGCAGCTGCAATCTTGGCTGAGGCTGCTCTTGATAAAGGGAAGAATATACAGTCTTTTCCGGAGTTTGGAGCTGAAAGGCAGGGGGCTCCTGTTTTTGCTTATACAAGGATTGATGATAAGGAGATCAGGATTCATTCAGGGGTTACTAATCCTGATTTTGTTGTTGTGCTTGATCCCACTTTGATAGGTTCGATACCTGTTGCAAATGGTCTTAGTGTTGAAGGGGCCTTGATTGTCAATACACCTAAGAATCCTTCTGAAATAAAGGCAATAACCGGATTTGGTGGCGATGTTTATACTGTTGATGCAACAAAAATAAGTGTTGAGCTTTTTGGGAGGAATATTCCAAATACTCCTATGCTTGGTGCTGTTGAAAAGGCGGCGGGCCTTGTGACTGTTGAATCACTTAAAGAAAAAATAAAGGAGAAATTCCAAAGGAAAATTGGTGAAGAAGGGGTAAAAAGAAACCTGGAAGCCATAGAAAGGGCGTTTAATGAGGTGCGGAAAGAATGAAGCCTGGCTGGAAAGAACTTGAAGAAGGCGGGAAAATCCTTGATGCTGGTAATTCATATGAATATAAGACAGGGGATTGGAGGACTTTTCGCCCTATATTGACGGAAGATAAATGTGTTCATTGCT
Source organism: uncultured Methanosarcinales archaeon (assembly GCA_964405675.1). Classification (GTDB taxonomy): domain Archaea; phylum Nanobdellota; class Nanobdellia; order Woesearchaeales; family DSVV01; genus CAZBGG01. The sequence continues at coordinate 734 of CAYOOQ010000020.1, forward strand.
TGATATGCTGGATTTATTGTCCTGAGGGGGCAATAGAAGCAAAAGATTCCAAAAGAGGGCATATTAACCTTGATTTTTGTAAGGGGTGTGGCATATGTGCTAAGGCTTGCCCCGGCAAAGCAATTGAAATGAAAGATGAGAATGAGTTCAAATGAAACCTAAAGCGCTTACTGGATCAGAGGCAATGGCCAATGCCATCAGACAGATTGACCCGGATGTTGTGGCAGCTTATCCTATAACTCCCCAAACACCGGTTATGCATTCTTATGCTAAATTTCATTCGGATGGTGATGTATCCGGGGAATTGATAAGAGTTGAATCGGAGCATAGTGCAATGTCTGCGGCGGTTGGAGCAAGTGCAGCCGGTGCCAGAGTTATGACTGCTACAGCTGCAAACGGCCTTGCTTTAATGTGGGAAATAATATACATAGCCTCTTCAATGAGGCTTCCTATAGTTATGGGGATAGTCAACAGGGCTCTTTCAGGACCTATAAATATCCATTGTGATCATTCTGATAGCATGGGTGCAAGGGATAGTGGATGGATGCAGATTTATGCTGAGAATAATCAAGAAGCTTATGAGAATACTATTTTTGCCATGAAATTGGCTGAAAAGGTTAGAATACCCATGATGTCTTGTATGGACGGGTTCATAACAAGCCATTCTGTTGAGGGAGTAAACTTATTTGATGATAAAAAGGTTAGAGAATATTTAGGGGAATATAAGCCCAGGTATCCTTTGCTGAATGTTGATGAGCCGGTGACGCAGGGTCCTTTGGATCTTTTCGATTATTATTTTGAGCATAAAAGGAAACAATCTGAGGATATGTTCCTTGCAAAGCAGGCCTTTAAAGAAACGGCGGCAGAATTCAAAGATATTTTTGGAAAGCCCATGGAGGAGGTTGAAAAATATTATGTTGATGATGCGGATTATGTTATTGTTGCCCTGTCTTCAACCTGTGGTACTGCTAAAGAGGTTGTTGATAAATTAAGGGGTGAGGGTAAGAAGGTTGGATTGCTAAAGATGAGGTTGTTCAGGCCTTTTCCTTCATATGAGATAAGGGAAGCTCTTAATGGTGCAAAGTTTGTTGCAATATTGGACAGGAGTGAAAGTTTTGGTGGCTTTGGAGGACCCTTGTTTTCTGAGATTAGATCTGCAATGTATGATACTAATGTCAAAATAGTTGATTATATCTATGGCCTTGGCGGTAGAGAGATTAACATGGATATGATTGAACAAGTTTTTGTGGAATTGCAGGGTTATGAAGCTGAAGAAATTAAAGAGTATGTTAAGTATCTGGGTGTTAGAGAATGAACCTGAAAAAATTAAGTCAAAGGCCTGAAAGGCTTGCTCCCGGTCATAGGATGTGTCCTGGATGTGCAGCCCCAATTATTGCAAGAATGGTTACTAAAGCTACTGAAGATCCCATAGTTGTTTCAAATGCTACTGGTTGCCTGGAAGTTTCCACAACTATTTATCCTTATACTTCATGGCGGGTGCCATGGATACACAATGCTTTTGAGAATGCTGCAGCTACAATATCTGGTGTTGAGACTGCTTTTCGTGTGCTTAGAAAAAAGGGTAAATTGAACAAGGATATCAAATTCCTTTCTTTTGGTGGAGATGGAGGCACTTATGATATAGGTCTACAGTCACTATCCGGGGCTCTTGAGAGAGGGCATAATTTTGTTTATGTTTGTTATGATAATGAGGCTTATATGAATACTGGTATTCAACGGTCAAGTGCTACTCCTTTTGGTGCCAGTACTAAGACAGCTCCTGCCGGTAAGGTACATCATGGAAAAGAACAATTCAAGAAGGATATGATGGCTGTTGTTGCAGGGCATAATATTCCCTATGCTGCCCAGGCCTCTCCACATAATTGGTCTGACCTTATTAAAAAGGCTGAGAAGGCGTTTAATACAGATGGTCCTGCCTTCCTTAATATTATTAGTCCATGTGTTCCTGGATGGGGCGTTAAGATGGATGATGCGATAGAACTGTCGAAGCTTGCTGTTGAAACCTGCTTTTGGCCTATTTATGAGATTGAATATGGTGAGTATAAGCTTAATTATGACCCTAAAGATAAGAAGAAGCCTATTGAAGAATGGCTTAAGTCACAGGGTAGGTTCAAGCATTTGTTCAGGCCTGAAAATAAACATCTTATTGAGAAGGTGCAGGAGCATATTGACAGGGAGTGGGAAAGGCTTAAGAAGAAATGCAATAATTGAGCAAGTTTGTTGTACTGTTTTTTTTGTTTTTGAACCCTAGTTTTTTTCTTAAGTTTTGTTTTAGTCTGTATTTCTATTTCTTTTTGGTGAGTGCTTTTTGTTATGCATATACTTTGAGTAAATAAATAAATAAATAAATAAATAAATAAATAAATAAATAAATAAATAAATAAATGAATGAAAGAAAACGTTAGAGCATTGCTATGTGGCTGAAGTTTTTGTCTTTTGTTTTTTCTATGACTATTTTTGCGTCAAGGACTAACCCTCCCTTTTCATTAACTGCAAATGGGTTGATGTCAACTTCACTTAGTTCTGGGAAGTCACAAAGCATTTGTGAAAAATTGCAAAGGATTTTTTCTATTTTATTGATGTTTGTCCCCTTCATTCCCCTATATCCTTTTAGAAGTTTGAAGATCTTTGTTTTTTGCATGAGCTCATTTGCTTTTTGATTGTTTAGTGGAGGAAGTCCTATTGCTGTATCTTTTTCAAGCTCTACTGTAATTCCTCCCTTGCCAAACACTATGGTGGGGCCAAATAAAGGGTCTTTTTTGCTTCCTATAAGAAGCTCCTGATTTTTCTTTACTTGCTTTTCAATTAAAATACCTTCAATTTTTGCTTTTGGAGCATTTTTCTTTGCATTCTTCATAATATTATCAAATGCTTTTTCAGCTTCTTTGTCGTTGTTTATTCCTATGGCTACTCCTCCTATGTCTGTCTTGTGCATTATGTCGGAAGATAAAATTTTCATTACCACAGGATATCCTATCTTTGAGGCTTTCTTGGGGGCTTCATCTTGTTTTTTGGCAATATCAAGGCTGCTTATGGGTATGTCATAATTTGATAGGAATTTTTTTGCCTCATATTCGTTTAATGTGTTTCTTTTTTCTTTTAGTGCATTATTGATTATTGCCCTGTTTTTTTGCATGTTCTTGTTGTGTTTGCATTCTATTGGTTTTTCGTTGTTGAGTTTTTTTCTGTTGAGGGTGTAGTTGTACATGGTCATGAAAACCTTTACTCCGTTTTCTGGGACTTTATAAACAGGAATGTTTCCTTTTTCCAGACTTTTTCTTCCGAGTTCAACATCCTCCTCCCCCATCCAGACAGCAAAAACAGGTTTTTTTGGATATTTTTTGTAAATGTCAATGAGGCTTTTTGCGATTTTCATTGGCTTTGTCATGGATTGAGGGGTTAATATGACCAAGGCTCCGTCTACATTTCTGTCTTTAAGGCATAGTTCTACAGCTATCCTATATCTTTCAGGGTCTGCATCCCCCAGGACGTCAACTGGATTGCCATGGCTCCAGTGTTGCGGTAGATGCTTGTCCAGCTTGCTTAATGTTTCTTTGCTTAGTTGTGCAACTTCTCCTTTGTTTTCAATCAATGAATCGGTTGCGATAACTCCTGGCCCGCCTGCATTAGTTATTATTGCTAGTCTTTTACCTCTCGGAAAGGGTTGTCTTGCAAGAACCTGAGAAATATTGAACATGTTTTGGCTGTCTTCTATCCTGATTATTCCTGCCCTTTCAAATGCTGTATCAAAAGTTTCGTCATTACCTGCGAGGCTTCCCGTATGAGAAAGGGCGGCTTTTGCACCTGCGTCACTTTTGCCAACCTTGATTGCAACTATGGGCTTTTTTTTGCTGAATTCTTTTGCTGCTCGTAGGAATTTTTTTGAATTGGATAAGCTTTCCATGTATAGTATTACAGCTTCTGTTTCAGTGTCTTTTTCAAAATATTCAAGGAGGCTTTCAAAGCCAACGTCTGCCATGCTTCCAAGGGATATGAAATGACTGAATCCCACATTATACTGGACTGACCAGTCAAGGACTGCTGTGCAAAGAGCTCCGCTTTGTGATATAAATGCCACTTTCCCTGGTAAAGCCATTTTTGTTGCAAAGCTTGCATTGAGTTTGAGGCTTGGCTTAAGGAAACCAAGGCAGTTTGGTCCAATGATTCTTACATTGTATTTTTCTCCTAATTTTTTGACTTCTTCGAATAATTTTTTACCTTCATCTCCCGCTTCCTTGAAACCGGCTGTTATTATGACCATCCCTCCGACTTTTTTATTCCCACATTCTTTTACTAGTGCCGGAACTGTTGCTGCAGGGGTTGCAACTATGACAAGGTCTACTTTGTCTGGTACTTTGCTTACAGAAGGATATGTCCTTATGCCAAGTATGCTTTTTCTTCTTGGGTTTACCGGGTAAACTATACCTTCAAATTTTCCAATGAGATTTTTCATCAAAGAATTCCCAACGCTGCCTTCCCTGTTGCTTGCCCCAACCACTGCGATGGTCTGAGGATTGAATAATCTTTCTAAATTGTCCATAATATCACCCTTTTTTGTATAATTTTTTTTGATAAATATTTACTTAATGAATGAAATGAAAAATAATGTAAAATTTAAACATATGATACTTTATTAAAGTTTCGAGTTATGAGTTATGAGTTTTGAGTTGTGAGTTATGAGAGTTATTGCTATTATAAGAATTGGGGTTTGAAGAATTAGAGGTGTATTGCTGGTTTAAGAACTCAGATTTAAGTGGCTGGAATTGGTTTGATTCATACACTAACATTTATAAATGAGGGATATTTCTTCAAACTGATGGTACTTGATAAGTTAGGAAGCTCTTTAAAAAACAGCCTTCAGAAGGTTACGCAGGCAATTTTCGTGGATGAAAAGCTTGTTAATGAGCTTGTCCGTGATTTGCAGAGGGCTCTTCTGCAGGCAGATGTTAATGTGCAGCTGGTGTTTAGGCTGACTGAAAGAATCAAGCAAAGAATACTTAAGGAGGAGACTCCTTCAGGCCTTACTAAAAGGGAGTTTCTTGTGAATATAGTTTATGAAGAATTGGTGGAATTTCTTGGCGGTGAAGGGCATAAGATTAATCTTGATAAAAAACCAATGAAAATAATGCTTTTGGGGTTGTTTGGTAATGGTAAGACTACAACTGCAGGTAAACTGGGGAAATTTTTCCAGAAGAGGGGTAGTAAAGTTGCACTGGTGCAGACGGATACATGGAGGCCCGCCGCCTATGACCAGTTGAAGCAGCTTTCTGAGCAGATAAATGTTCCCATGTACGGTATTCCTGGTGAGAAGGAAGATCCCGTGAAAATATATGAGAAATATGAAAAAGAGCTGGAAAAATATGATGTAGTGATTGTTGATACAGCAGGAAGGGATGCTCTTTCTGATGATTTGATAGAGGAACTGGACAGGCTTAATAAAAAGATACAGCCGGATGAGTCGTTATTGGTTATGGCTGCAGACCTGGGGCAATCGGCAGAGAATCAGGCGAAGACCCTCAATAAGGCCAGCCAGATAAGTGGTGTGGTGATTACTAAGCTTGATGGTACTGCTAAAGGTGGAGGAGCCTTGTCAGCTTGCTCGGTTACGGGGACTCCTGTTAAATTTATTGGTGTTGGAGAAAAAATCAACGATCTTGAGGTTTTTAACCCAAAGGGTTTTGTTGGAAGGCTTCTTGGCTGGGGGGATATTGAGGCGTTGCTGGATAAGGCAAGGGATGCAATGACACAGCAGGATGCAGAAGACATGAGTAAGAAATTCCTTAAGGGACAGTTTAATCTGATGGATCTTTATGAACAGATGCAGTCCATGAAAAAGATGGGTAGTCTAAGTAAGATTATGGAGCTTATTCCCGGCATGGGGCAGCTGAAGCTACCAAAGGATGCATTGAATGTGCAGGAAGAAAAATTAGGTAAATGGAAGATTCTTATGAATTCTTGCACAAAGGAAGAGCTGGAGAATCCAGATATACTTAACAGGGATAGGATAGACAGAATTGCAAAGGGCTCTGGGACCAATTCTTCTGATGTCAGGGAGCTTTTGAAACAGTATAAGCAGAGTAAAAAGATGGCGAAAATGTTCAAGGGGGCAGGGTCCAAGAAAAGCATGGATAAGATGATGAAAAAGATGGGCGGTGCCCAGAATCTTAAGAAATTTGGTTTAAAATGAATGAGGCAAACGATTTACAGCAAAAGTACATGGAATTTCAGATGTATGAGGAGCAGTTGAATAATATGCAGAAGCAGTTTGATCAGTTGGAGGAAAACCTCCTGGAAATAAATTATATAAAAAATTCTCTTGATGAGCTCTCGAAGGTTGAAAAGGGTAAAGAAATCTTGTGTCCTTTGAGCTCTGGAATTTTTGTGAAGGGAGAAATAAAGAAAAGTGATGAATTTCTTGTGAATGTTGGAAGTAATGTAGTAGTCAAAAAGAATCTTGAGGAAACAAAGGCTTTGATGGATAAGCAGAAGAAGGAGCTTGAGGGTTCAAAGGAGAACTTAAGCCTGAAATACAATGAGTATTATTCAAGATATCAAGAGCTGAAGGATGAGCTTTCTAAATTGGTAGGTTAAAATGTTTGGTTATCTAAAAGAGAAATTAAAGAGTGCTGTGGATAAGTTTTCCAGTGATGTGGATGAAGAATCCCCTGATGCGACTGAAGAAGAAATAAAGGAAGAGTTGACTGTTGATTCTGGTGAGGGTGAAATAGAGGGTGCTTCAGATGTGAAAAAAAGGGATAAAGATTCTGATTCTGAAGATGTCGTTGAAGATGTTTCTGAAGATTCTGAAGTTGATGTAAAAAAAGATACTAAAGGAGATACTAAAGGAGATACTAAAAAAGATTCTAAGAAAGATACT
>CAYOOQ010000020.1:7731-10422 GCA_964405675.1 uncultured Methanosarcinales archaeon
AGATACTAAAGGAGATACTAAAGGAGATACTAAAAAAGATTCTAAGAAAGATACTGAGAAAGATAAAAACTATCCTGAACCTGATGGAGATGTTACAGAGGAAAGTTTAGGGGATAAACAAGAAATAGAGTGGGAAAAGGAAAGCCAGGAATTAAGGGAAATTGAGGGAGCTCAGGAAATCGGGGAAACCGAGAAAATTGGGACAACCAGGGAAGCTGAAGGAACTGCAGGGGAGACAAAGATTAAGGATGAAGATTCTGGTTCTGAAGATAGTTTTGCTGATGGGGATGTTGCTAAAAGGGATGTTTCTAGAAGGGACGTTGCTAAAGAGGAGTCTTCTGATGGTGAAAAGCCGCAGGAGGCTAAGAAAACCGGCTGGTTTGCCAGTTTATGGGGTAAGAAGAAAGAGGTAGAGGAACCTGAGATTGATACAACTGAAGCTTTAGCTGAAGAATATGAAAAAGAAAATGAAAAGGAATCCGGGGAGGATTTTGATGGGAAATCCGGAGAAATAAAAAGTAAAATATCAGAAGGAAAATCTACTGAAAAGCCTGAAGAAAAATCTAAGGTAGTATCTGGAGCAGAACCCGAAGTAGAATCTGGAGTAGAAATTGGCATAGACCCTGAGGTAGAACCTAAAGAAGAATCTTATGAAAAACCTAAGGAGAAAGATAAAGTAGAAGCAGGTAAAACAGTAGTGGATGAGTCTTTATCAAAATCTGTAATTTCGGGGTCGGAGTCAAAACCTGTATCGAAAAGTAAGTCAATAACTGAACCAAAAGTTGATAGTAAGTCCAAGACAGAATCAATGGGTAAAGCTAAGTCTGATGAGGTTAGTGTATCACAGGCTGATTTTAAATCAGGTGATGAGGTTTACAAAAGGGACACAACTGAAGAAAAGCCCCAAGTGATGGAAGAAGAGGCTGCTGAAGAAGAAGGCAAGGGTTTTTTTGGTAGATTCAGGGATTCTGTTTATGATGCCGTAACAAAAAAATCTATTTCTGAGAATAAATTCAATGATCTTTTCTGGGAGATTGAAATGGTTCTGCTGGAAAATAACGTTGCTGTGGAAGTTATAGAGAAGATAAAAGCTGATTTAAAGAAGGAATTGGTTGATAAAAAAATAAGAAGGGGCAAAACCATTGAGCTTATTACTGAGACTCTGAGATATTCTATAAATGATCTTTTCGTAGAAAAGATGAATCTTATGGATGAGATTAAAACAAAAAAACCTTATGTTATAGCTTTCGTTGGTGTTAATGGTTCCGGGAAGACGACTTCGATTGCAAAAATTGCATATAAGCTTAAACAGCAGGGCCTTAATCCGGTAATTGCTGCTGCAGACACTTTCAGGGCTGCGGCTATACAACAACTTGAAGAGCACGCTAATAATATAGGAGTTAAGCTGGTTAAGCATGATTATGGTTCTGATCCTGCTGCAGTTTGCTTTGATGCTGTCAAGTATGCTAATTCAAAAAAAATGGATGTTGTTCTTTTGGATACCGCCGGGAGGTTGCATAGCAATGCTAATCTGGTGGATGAGATGAAGAAGATTGTTCGTGTTGCAAAGCCCGATTTGAAGATTTTTGTTGGTGAGAGTACAACCGGCAATGATTGTATTGAACAGGCCCAGAAATTTAATGAGGCGATAGGTATAGATGGCATTATACTTGCAAAAGCTGATGTTGATTCAAAAGGTGGAGCTGCAATATCCGTAAGTTATGTTACTGGCAAGCCGATAATTTATATAGGCACTGGGCAGGATTATGAGGATTTGACAGAATTTGATTCTAAAGTGGTTGTGGAAAGCCTCGGATTGTCAGCATAGTTTTTTTATAATGGCTCTGCCGTTTATTTTTTCAATAATTTTTTTTGTTCCTTCAGGGACCAGGTGTTTCCATTCCTCGTCTGTTTTAATCAATTTTCTTATTAGAGTTCCTGAGATTTCAGGATAATCACATAAGATATTATCATCAGGACTTAATATTTTATAGTTTCTGTTGTATTTTGTGAAGCATTCTATTGTGTGCTTATTTCCACTAACAAGTATTGTTTCATCCTCATTACAGTTGGTTATTTTTTCCACGTGCTCTGCATAATCTGAGTCGTTTGGAATGTCGGGGATGTGGTGTATTTCAGCGTTTAATTCTTCCCTATATGGCTCCCACATATTTTCAATTTCTTTTGATGTAAATGGGTATTTTTCTGTCCTTTTATTTCCGTTGTTTCCAATCCCTATTATGAGTTTATATCCTTTTTCCTGTATTTTTTTTGCAAGGTTCAGGTGACCTTTGTGTAAGGGCTGGAATCTTCCTATTATGAGAGCTTTCATTTTTACGTTATATTGTTATTATTATTACTATTATTATTATCTTTTATTTTAAGTGCATCTTTGATTATTTCTTTATGGTCAAAGGCCAATTCAGGCAGTTTTTCTGTAGGGAACCATTTTGCTTCTAAAGCATCATCTGCGGCTTTTAATTCTGGTTCTGGATTATTAACCTTTGTAGTGAATGCAAATGAAACAACTCTTCCTCTGGGATCTCTTCCCGGAGTGCTGTATACATCTATTTCTTTTAGATCTGTTGCTTTAACTCCTGTCTCTTCTTCAAGTTCTCTTTTGGCTGCATCAATTACTGTTTCATCTTTGTTTACAAGACCTCCCGGGAGGGCGTAATAGCCCTGCCATGG
>CAYOOQ010000020.1:10522-14181 GCA_964405675.1 uncultured Methanosarcinales archaeon
TTTTATTGGGATTCTTCTTCCTCTTCGTCAGACTCCCTTCTGATTACTTTTATGCTGTCCATGCTCAGTGTAATCGGGATTGGAACCGCGGCCTCGAGTAATTCAACAATAACTTCTTCTTTTGTCTTGTCGACCCTTTTTATTTTTGCCTTCTCCATCTTGAAGGGTCCGGATATAATTTCTGCTATATCGTTGATTCTTACATCCACTTCCTTTTTGACCTGCTCAAGCATATGCTCAATTTCTGTATAGCTTACAGTTTTAGGAGTATCTCCATCCCTAAGAATTCCCCTAGCATAAGGTACGTTGTTTGAAGCCATGTCTGCTTCTTTCGCAGAATCAGCCTCAATAAAAATGTAGCCTCTCATGCCATGTGGCCTTATGATGCTGTATACTTCAATACCTTTCTTTTTAATATTTGAACCTACAAAATCCATCACTTGGTCTTCTCTATTAGCTGTGGTTCTTAAAGCAAATATCTTTGTTTCCTGTTTTTCAGATTCCATTTTTCCCTTCCTATGCTATTAATTCCCAACTTAGTTGAATTATAAATCCTATAAGCCCGATTAATAGTATGCCTATTCCGGATACTTTAATTATTGTTTTGAACTCAACAGAATCAGGTTTTTTTGTTACCCTTAAAACCCTCATGTATTCATTAAGCTTCAGCTTGGCTTTGTTTTTTAGTGCCATTTTAATCAACGAATTCTATCCCCAGTTCGGATGTTATCTCTTCTTTTGTTTCATCAGATCTTCTTCTGGTTTTACCAAATATTTGAGATGATTTTACACCTGTTACTATAAGCATAACTCTGATTGTGCTTTGCATATCTTCATTAATCTGTGCTCCCCAGATGACTCTTGCATCTTCATCAAGCTTGTTTGATATTGACTCTACTACTTTCCTTGCTTCGTCAAGAGTCATGTCATTACCGCCTATCACGTTAATGAGTGCTCCGTTTGCTCCTGATACATCAACATCAAGTAGCGGATTTTCAAGGGCTTTTTGAAGTGCTTCTGTTGCTCTGTTTTCAGTGTCGGATTCCCCAACGCCTATTAAGGCAACACCTCCTTTCCCCATCACAGCTCTTATGTCAGCAAAGTCAAGATTTACAAGTCCTGCTTTTGTTACAAGCTCTGCAATTCCTTTAACTGCATTAGTAAGGATTTCATCAGCAACTTTAAATGCAGTCTGGATTGGAAGTTCAGGTGCTAATTCAAGAAGCTTATCGTTTGGAATAACTATTAGAGTGTCAACGGTTTCTTCGAGCTTTTCAAGCCCGACAATTGCATTTTCATATCTTCTTTGGCCTTCCATTGCAAAAGGTACGGTTACGACTCCAATTGTCAAGGCGCCATTCTTTTTTGCCATCTCGGCAACTACAGGTGCTGAACCAGTTCCTGTTCCTCCACCGAGACCACAGGTAATGAATACCATGTCTGAGCCGGCCATTGCACTTTTTATTTCATGTTCACTTTCTCTTGCGGCTTCTTCGCCGATTTTTGGAACTGAACCTGCTCCCAGGCCGCCGGTTATTTCTTTACCTATCAAGATTTTTCTATCAGAAGTTGTATAAAGTAGATCCTGTGCATCTGTATTTATGGCGATTACCTCTGAGCCTTCAATCCCTACTTCAGCAATTCTGTTGATGGTATTGTTTCCGCCCCCGCCGGTACCTACCACTTTTATCTTGGCCTTCTGGCTTGATAAAAGCTGTTCAAGTTCAGCATCAATTTCATGCTGTCTTGAAGTCTTCTGGCCTCTTAAAGCTTCGTTATCTGAAACTTGTTCATTTGACGATGCCTCTTGGCCTTGTGAACCTGAACTATTCTTCATATCCTCATAACTAGTACTTCCACTGACAAGCTTTATAAAATCACTCATTTTATTCCCCACCCAGACAATCTTTTATTAACTTTTAAGTTAACTAATATTTAAATTCTTCGGATTTTTATTTTTTGTTATCGGATTGTTTGGTTTGACTTTTTTCATCTGTTTTCTCGAAATTAACTTCTTTAATTTCCGGAATCGCTTCTTTTATTTTTTCCTCAATTTGTTTTTTAGGTTCTTCCGGCAATTCAAATTTCATCTTTAGTTTAAGGTTTCCTTCACTGAATTCTGTTTCAGCCGGCAATCCGAAAAAATTGATTAGATAACTATCCACTTTTTGCTTTGTATCCGTTATTACTTTATTAACCTTATATTCATATACCAAGTCCTTTGAAGCAAGAGGGTGGTTAAAATCAACCATTGTTCTTCCTCCGGTTACTGTTTTGATTATCCCTATGTTATCATCAATGTTGACCTGTAGTCCAGGTGCTGGATTGATGTTTTGCTTGTGAAATTGCTTTGTAGGAACAAGCTGGATGTTTTTTGCGGATTTTTTTCCAAATCCTTCTTCAGGTGTTATTTTTACACTGTATTCCTTTCCAGGTTCTTTGCCTATAAGATCTTTATCAAGGCCGGGTATGACCTGATTTTGGCCCACGCAGACAACTTTTGGCCCGGTTTTTGAATTTTCCCGCTCAAGGCCGTTCTCTTTTGCTGTCTCTGGATAGGTGGTATCAAAAATTATATCTTCATCTGCTGTTTTTCCAGTGTAGTCAATCTCTATGAAATCATTTTCTTTTATCATTTTATTCCGCTCTGATTTCTACCTCTTTAACCTGTTTAAAGAAGCAGTTCTAGGTCTTTTGAAAAGCTACCTTATATTTAAAGGTTATTGTTTAAAAAAAGGTGTGATTTTAGGTTGTGGTTCTTATGCCTGGTGATTTTATTGTTTAGTAATTTTGCTGTCGCTACGACTTCGTTTTTAAGGCTTTTAGATATTTTTTTACTGTTTTAGTAATTTTTCAATAGTTTACAAAATTTTTTTGATTTTATAGAGCAAAACTATAAATACGACTGCACTTTTGTTTTTGTATGGTGGTTTTGTGTGGAGTTGATGAGGCTGGCAGAGGGCCTGTAATGGGACCTATGGTAATTGCCGGTGTTAAGATAGATTCGTGCAGGGAGAATGAATTAGAGGCTTTGGGTGTGAAAGACTCTAAAAAAATACTGCCCAGGAAAAGGGAAGAGCTTTATGAAAAGATTCTTGAGATTGTTGATGATTACTCGATAATAGTTCTTTCTCCTGCTGAAATTGATGATGCGTTGGCGGCTCCTGATATGAACCTTAATTGGTTGGAGGCGGTGGCTACAGTGGATATACTTAAGAAACTGAGTGCAATGAAGGCTTTTATTGATTGCCCTACAGCTACTGCTTCAAAGTATTCGGATTATCTTAAAGAAAGGCTTAATGTTGAAATGGAACTTGTGGTGGAGCATAAAGCTGATGAGAACTATTTGGCTTCTGCGGCAGCCAGTATATTGGCTAAAGTTACAAGAGATAGGGAAATAAAAAAGCTACAGGAGATCTATGGAGATATTGGCTCAGGGTATCCTTCTGACCCTAAGACGAGAGTTTTTCTTGAAAAGAATTATGATTTGCCGATATTCAGGAAAAGCTGGGGTACTTGGCAGAAAGTGAATCAGCAGAATAAGCAGCAGTCCATTCTTGATTTTTAGTTTGTAGATTGGTTTGCTTTAATATGTCTGTTTTTCTTCTTTGATTTTTATTACTATGTACTCGTTACTGTCCCTGTGTTTGGTTAGTGAA
>CAYOOQ010000021.1:0-14037 GCA_964405675.1 uncultured Methanosarcinales archaeon
CAACATTCTCTGAAAACTCAGGCATTATGGGTTTTATCATGATTGATATTTGTTTAACTATATTAAGACAGCAGCCAAGAACCTCTTCAACCCTTTCCTTATCCTCTTTAATCAACTTCCAGGGCTCATTAGCCTGGAAATATTGATTTCCATAATCACTAACCTCAAGTATTTCCTTTAACACAGCCTTAAAATTAATTTCCCTGTAACTTTCCTCCACAGCATTAATCTTATTCTCAACCTCTAGGTAAGATTCAGCTTTCCTTATCTTACCATCAAAATGCTTGTTTGTAAAGCTGATTACCCTGTTGCAGAAGTTACCTATATTTGCCAGCAATTCATTATTTATCTTATGTTTGTATTCCTCTTCATTAAAATCAACATCAGCCATCTTCTTGGAAAGCATCCTAGCAAAAAAATATCTTAGATATTCAGGTTCATTCCCATTATCAATAAATTCCCTGGCGTTAATAAAAGTCCCTCTGCTCTTGCTCATCTTATGCCCATTAATCGTCAAAAACCCATTAACAACTATATCCTCAGGAAGATTATAGTTACAGGCCATCAGAACAGCAGGCCAAAAAAGGAAATGAAAGTAAATTATATCCTTTCCTATGAAATGAACAATGCTTGCCTCAGGATTTTTCCAATAAACTTCCTCAGCATTACCCAGTCCCTTTCTTTTAGTAAAGTGCTCAGAGCTTGAGATGTATCCAATAGGAGCATCCCACCACACATAATAATAGAGATCATCCTCCCCAGGTATATTAAATCCAAAATACGGTGCGTCCCTCGTTATATCCCAATCCTCCAGGCCAGAAGATATCCAGTACTTAATAGAATTCACGACCTCCGGCTGAAGCTGCGGATTATTATCCAGCCATTCTTTTAATTTCTCTGAAAATGCAGTCAACTTAAAAAAATAATGGCTTGATGATTTTTCAATGGGTGTTGCATCACAGATTGAGCAAAAAGGCTCAACAAGCTCAGTAGGATTATAACTGGCTCCACATTTTTCGCAAACATCCCCATACTGATCATCTGATTCACACTTGGGACATTTGCCTTTTACATATCTATCCGGTAAAAATCTCTTACATCTATCACAATACAGTTGAAGAACATCTTTCTTGTAAATATACCCTTTATCTTTGGCAATCTTAAACATTTTGTCAGAATATTCCTTATTCTCATCTGAATGAGTAGTATAATACTCATCAAACTCAACCTTGAAATCCTTAAAATCCTTAACATGTTCATCAAACATCTTTTCAATAAGCTCGTTTGGAGTTATACCTTGTTTCTCAGCATTAATTTGTATAGGAGCACCATGGGTATCATCTGCGCAGACATAAACAGCATCCTCACCCATAAGTTTAAGAAATCTTGAATAAATATCAGTCTGGATGTAACCAACCAAATGCCCTAAATGCAAAGGCCCGTTTGCATAAAGCAACGCGCATGTGATCAAAGTTCTTTTTGCCATAAGCTATAGTTAAAAAACCCAATTTAAATAATTTGTGCTGGAAACCCTTATTTAATTTCATCAAAACCACTATTAATAATTCAAAATTAAATGAAAACGTAGGATAACAAAAATTATTAAGGCTTTCCAATTTTCATCATTATCCAAACAAGATTATCATAAAAAACCAATATAGCCATCAATAAAATTATTCTTCCAAAAAGTAGTTGCTCAGAAAAAAAAGGAATAAAATCCACAAATTTATTCTTCAGCTCCGTTCAACTGGTCCATTAATTGATTAACATAATCCATAGAACCATCATTTGTAATTACAACATCAAACTTGGATTTATATAAATCAAGTTTATTTTCTACGTCTTCATTTAAGAACCCTATTTTAATAATTAAATTTGCATCTAAATCATTAACCATACCTAAATCCCCTAAGGAATCACCTAAAAGAATTATATTGTTTCTTTGAGAAATCAAGTCTCTGTATTTTTTATCTTCTAATTTTGCCTCCGATTTATTCATCACGTGAATAATTTTGTTTTTGTATCCTGTGGCATATCCTTCAGAGTTAAAATCAAAAATATTTGATAGAATGTGAATATTTGAGGTTAATCTATTTTCTTTTCTAAGAAATCCTTCAATCAGATTCCCAATCCCTGATGAAAAGATTAATAATGGAATATTACGTGAGTGTAGATTATCTAAAAATGTAATTGCTCCTTCTCTAAAAATATTAGTATATCTTTTTGAAATATCATCAACTACTTGTTGATGCATCCCTGACTTTATAAGTAATTTTTCGTGGGTTTCCCACCATTCCTGCATTTTTTTAAATCTAAAATCATCATCTAAAGAGTTATCAATCTCTATAGGATGATATTTATCAAACAATGCAAATGCTTTTCCAGGATAATCTTCTGTAAGATATCCTCCTTCACGAATCAAAGCAATAGTAGATGGAATTTTCTTACCATCAAAAAAGTATTTTGTAAGGGTTCGATCAAAATCAGAAACTATATGTAATTTATCTAAACCTTGAGATTTAATTTCTTCTATCTTTTGTTTAAGTAATTCTTCATTATGAAAATAAACTTGCTCCATAATTATTACAATTTTATGTAGATATATAAATATTGTTGTATAAGAGGCTGAAAAATAATTGAATTTAACACCTATTTATTAAAAAAATATTTAGCAAAAAATATATTAAAGCTTATTTCAACCCAATAAAAATGGAGCTTCAAAACCAACTTGAAAACAAATACACTGAACTGAAAAAAGAGATGCAACTGGATTTGGAATTGGAAGAGCTTGATGATATATTTTTCATTAGAGACTACATCAACCAAGCAGGATTTGTAAGTGAAAAGCTTTCACGGCAAATCTGCCTAAGGATTACTGACACATTCAACTCATGGGCCAGTTATCTCCACGGAATTATAATGCCAAACCCCCACAACATGATTAACAATACAGAAAGTCAGCTTTTTTCAGAAGATGAAAAACAAGAGATTATACAGTTGATGAATGAAATACTTGCCCACACTACAAAAAATGTTTTAAATGGACTTAAAAAAGATAAAGAAAATGAAGCAGATTTCATAAGAACCTCTGTTGACTTCTGGAACAATAAACTAAACCCGCAAATGATCAAAATAATTGAAAAGGTAAATAAATACTGGATTGAAAAAGCAACTGAAAGCAACTGAAAGCAACTAGAAGACACTTATTCCTTCAAGAGGCCCTTTTATTATTTCTTTGCAGCTGTCAATCAATTCATCATCCACAGCCTTACTCATCTGCTCAAGCCTATCCAGTACCTGCATAAGAATCCTGATCAAATCCCCTTCAAGAAGGCTTGTATTTTTCAATATCTCAAGGAAACTTTTCCCTTCCATACAAGGCCTTATGATTGCAGTCATTATTGGAACACTATCCATCCATTTCTCCCCTGGAAACAAACCCTTAAGACTATTTTTCAATGCAAAAACATCCTTGTCAGCATATTTCCTGTAAAACCTGCCTCTCCTGTCTTCATAAACCAAGGAGGCCAAAACAAGCAACAAGCTATAGGCATCAAGCTTCATATTAAAATAAACTTCACTTATCTGAAGCTCATCCGAGAAAATCTTAGTGGCAAATTTTCCTTTTTCAGTAAGCTCACCACTCTCAATGTATCCTTTTTTTGTCAATACTTTAATTGCCTTATTATACCTTGCCTTAATTGAATTAAGCATTGCGATATCATCAATCTTGCCCTCCAGCTCCTGGTAAGTGTAAAGATTCATCTTCAGAATCTTTTCAATCTCTTCAGAAGTATGTATATTGTACATGTTTAATACTGTGTTATACGACAGCCTGAACTGGCTTTTAATAGCCATTTTATCATCCTTTGTAAATGATGAAATCTTATCAAGCTCATCACCTCTCCTAACGACAGAAACAGCAAGACCCTTATCATCTATTCCTCTCCTGCCGGCCCTTCCGGCTATCTGAAAAAATTCCTTTGAATTAAGATACCTGAAGCCTTCATTAGTAAATTTCCTCAATGCATCAAAGCAAACACTCTTCGCAGGCATATTTATACCCAGGGCAAATGTTTCTGTTGCAAACAAAACCTTAATAAATCCTTTTGCAAAAAGCTTCTCAACAATATGCTTAATGTCTGGAACAAGCCCTGCGTGATGAAAAGCAATTCCCTTTAGAAGACATTTCCTGATCAAGGAAGTTGATTTTAGGGAAGTCACTTCAATCGTAAGACCCTGAAAATACTCAGCAACCAGCTTTCCAACCTCTTTTTTTTCACTTTCGCTCAAAAATTGCTCTTTCCTTGCAAGATTAATAGCATAATTTTGAGTTTTCAGCCTTGAAAAAACAAAATATATGCAGGGAAGCCACTCTCCCCTCAAATCATCAATCAAACCCTTATACTCAGTTCCTTTTTTATCCTTCAGCATCCCCTTGGATTTTTTCCTGTAAAAATTACCCTTGGGAGTCTTATCAACTTCTTTTATCTTTTCCAATGAACAAATCCCACAATCAGAATTATAAAATTTTATATCCAACGGGACAGGCCTGTGATGGTATTCAATGGACTCCACCTCATGCCCTTTTATTTTCTTAACCCAGTCTGCAAACTCATCAGAATTTGGAATAGTTGCACTCAAAAAAAGAAACTTTACATCTTCACTAAAAATAATACTTTCCTCCCACACGTGCCCTCTTTGAGTATCGCCAATATAATGAATCTCATCCATGATAACGTAACTTACATTATCAAGTACAGGATCAGAAATTATAGCCATATTCCTGTAAACTTCAGTAGTCATTATAAGAACCTGGGCAGTAGAATTTATGACAATATCACCTGTTATAAGCCCAATACTATCCTTCCCGTAATCATCACAAAAATCCTTGTATTTTTGATTCGAAAGAGCCTTTATTGGTGCAGTGTAAATAACCCTGTTTTCACCTTTTAATTCCCTGTCAATTATAAAATCAGCAATCAATGTTTTCCCGGAGCCAGTAGGCGCCGAAACGATTACCGAATTATTCCTCTCAACCGCTTTTATTGCATCTTCCTGAAACTTGTCTAATTGTAAATTTTTAAACTCCATGAAAGATTGCAAAGCCAATGCTTATAAAAATATTTGGGTTAAAAACTATAAAAGCACAACCAAAATATGAAAAACATATAAATCAAAAAAATCATCAAGAATTAACAAATCTTCTCACATCCCTGGCAAAGGATTTAGCATTTTCCAGATCTTTTGTATTTGGCCTACCCTTGCTGACCCCTCCAATTAATTTCAGAAACCCATAAGTGTCAAATCCTCTGCACGAAAACTCACCAACAATCCGTGCACCCTTGCCAATCAATATTTTTTTTAAAGGAGAATGAAAATGAAGACATTTATTAAAAACATTCAAAGGAAAATTCAAAGCATTACTAATCCCTGATGTTGAAAAAACAAAAACATCTTTATTCTTAAGAGACTTAAATTCAGTAACAAGCCTCATTAACCTAATATGATGCCTGCCCCAATAAATTCCTGAGCCAAAACCAATTGCTTTGTATTTATCAAGCCCGCCTGGTTTATCAAACTCAGCCAGATCAATCTCAGAGGGTTTTTTTATTTCAGCATTCAAAACTTCACCCATAGCCTTTGCAACCTTTATTGTATTATTATGATGGATTGATTGGCAGATTATCAAGACTTTCTTTTCAGGCATTTTACAAACAAAAAAAGAATAATATAAAAATTTAATTGGAACAACCATTATTTTCAACTAATTTTCTGATTATTTGAACACTAAACAAAAAATAAGTATAACATAAATCTAAAATCTAAAACCTAAAAACTATATCACTACGGATAAATTTATGGACAAAAGGAACCAGCCAATTGGTAAAAGGGGTAATAGCACAAATGAAAACCGCAAATATCCTGAGCCATTTTTTTTCAATCTTAATTGCAGAGCCATAAGCATTCTGATTCCAATAAGCCAGCTCCCTTATATTTGCCATAAGTAACCTAATATCAGAATAATTTAAATACCTCACAGGAACATGTCCAGTGGACACTGGATGCTAAAACAGCCAAAGACAACTCAAAAAACGAAATTACCCCATTTTTACAAATAGCACCGACATCAAGAAAAAAGTATTGGATTACAACAACATTTTAATAATAGAAATCATTCTAACTGAATCATGGAATCACTGGAAGAATTCAGGGAATATGCGAAAGAGAAGGGCTTTGAAATAAACCCAAATGAAGAAAAAGCAAAAGAAATAGTTAAAAAACTAAACGAAAACAAAGACAAGTATGGATATTGCTTTTGCCCATCAAAAGAAATCTCAGGAACATATGAACAAGACAAAGGAGCCATTTGCCCATGTGAGAACCATGAAGAAGAGCTTTACACGCAGGGCCATTGCACTTGTGAGCTTTTTGTTTTCTAACTTTCTTTATTCTGAACGACTTTAGATTTCTCTAATAAATACATTTCTTTATTACTTTAGCACTTCCCCAGTCTTAAGATACCATAAATACAAATCAAGCTTCGCAAGATCCATGGAGACTTTCTCACCAATATCCCTCAACCTATCCTCAATCTCCAGGTATCTTCCTTTAGAAATATTCAGGGGCTTTTCCATTCCATGTTCAACTAATAGATTTATAATATGCCTATCAACAATACCAATGTCCCTGTAGCCAACATTCCGCATAAAATGGGATGCCTCTTTGTACCCTAAACCTTTTACTGAATTTGCCAGCCAATCCCTTGCCCTGACTTCCCCTTCATCATCAACAAAAGAGATAATTTTTTCTTTTATATCAAGATGGGTCCTAGCCTCACAAATATATCTTGCCTTATTATTATGGAACCTGTGCTTATTATCCCTTATGCAATCCTTCAATGTATCAAAAGAACTAGTACAAAACCCTTCAATCCCCAGTTGTTTCTCAATCTCAAGAGCAGTCTTTGCCTTGGAATTGGCAGTAAGAAGACAAAAGCAAAGCTCAGAGAACCATCTTTTGGAATCCATACTCCAGACTGCCTCAAACTCCCTGAGCCTACTTTCTATCTTCCCCGCCACCGGCTTTCCTTTTAAAGCCTCAACCTGTTCAACTAATTCTTCCATGCTCCATGCACATTACAATAAATTCTGGCTGTAACCAATTCAGACCCTGCATCATCAAGACAAAAAGATGCCTTTGGCTCATCCCCTGGAAGAAGCCATTTTCCTGCGATAACTTTACCATCCTTTAAGACTTCCACCAGTTCAATGTAATGACTATCTTCCATAGGATGAGGAACACTGCCAACTGAAACAGTAACGCCATAATCTGTTTTTTCCAGCACAGGAACATGTTTCTCTTCACCTTCATCACTCATTTTTTCTTCCATCAACTTCATTTCCTGGCCACAACAGACAACATTCGGCTCCTTCGCTTCAATCATCTCAATGGTATTGCCACATACCTGGCATTTATAGATACCGTAGCTTTTTGCCATCCTAATCATTCCTCACTTGAGCATTTGCAATCCCCTGAAAAGCAAAGGCATTCGGGCTCATAATACTCAGGTGGATGCTTACACGAGGGGCACAATTCAGGTGGCTCAGTACCTTTATGATTATACCCGCATTTGCTGCATTTCCAAATTATAGGTTCTTCAGATTTATAGGTTGTCCCATTCTCCACCATTTCCAGCAGTTTTTTGAACCTTTTTTCATGGTATTTTTCAGCTTCACCGATCTCCTTGAACAGCTTGGCTGCCTTTTCATCACCCTCCTCTTCAGCTTCTTTAGCAAAAGTAGGATACATATCACTATGCTCATAATTTTCTCCCTCAATTGCAGCCTTAAGGTTTTCCTTTGTATTACCGATACCTTTCAAAAGTTTGAACTCTTCCTTTGCGTGCTGTAACTCGTGGTCAGCTGTCTCTTCAAATATCCTAGCTATGTAGTGGTATCCCTCTTTCCTTGCAACCTTGGCAAAGTAAAGATACTTGTTTCTCGCCTGGCTTTCTCCGGCAAACGCCGTTTTCAGATTTTCTTTCGTTTTTTCCATTTTTATCCCTCAAAATTCCAATCTTCCTCATCCGCATAAAAATGCTGAGGATCTCTAATAAACTTCAAAGTCTTTTCAAGCATTAGATAATGCGCACTTTCCTGCTCCATCAGAAAACCAAAAAATTTCTTCAGGTTTTCATCCTGCGCTATAGCAAATTGTGCCTTATAAAAATTATAACTATCAGTTTCAAGCTCCATAGCCCTCTCATAAGCCTTCACATCATCTTCACTAAACTCGATACCTTCCTTATACTCTTCAACAGTCATATTAAAAAAATCCTTAACATCATCTTTTTTTGCTCCACTTAGTTCAATATTTGGATTTTCATTTTCATTTTCATTTTCATTTTCATTTTCATTTTCATTTTCAATATAACCCTTTATTTCCACGATATGTTTCTCCTCCTCCTTAGCCAAAAATTCAAAACTTTTCTTAACCAAGGGGCTGAAAGTTGTCTTAGCAACCTCCGTATAGATTTCTTTGCCTTTCTCTTCAAAATCAAGCGCTTTTTGAAAAGCTTCTTTCAATTCCATGTACTCACCTCTCCATTTTCATTTTTTGTCCTGCTTATTGCATTCCCCGCAATAGCCGAAAAAAAATAATTGAACACTTTCAATGCTTAAATCCTTTTTCTTATTATACTCATCAAAAACTCTTTTCCCAATCTCTGCATCAAATTCAACATCAACAACAGCATCACATTCCTTACAAACAAAATGGGCATGATCCTTATTATCCCCATCATATCTGCTTTCCTTCCCAACGCAAAAACGAAGAATCTGCCCTTCATTAGCCAGATGCTGTAAATTCCTGTAAACCGTCGCAAGACTCATGCCAGGCATCTCATCCTTTATAGCATCATAAACCATTTCAGCAGACGGATGAGATTTAGTGCTTTTCAGATACTCAAGGATTTTTGCCCTTTGTGGTGTCATCCTGTAAACCATTTTGATAATGAATCGCAATTAATAATCATTTTTATATTTTGTGCCATATTTAAATTAGATAATTCAGCTACTAACTCCCATAAAAACAATCAAACAGAGTCTCCAGTAGATATGTAGATATGATTCAATAATTCTTTATTCAATGCAACCTGCCGTTTCTCAATTTCCACAACCATAGGCCCACCAAACAATTGGTAGCCAAAACAGCAAAGCCTTTTTCCAGGTCGAAGACCCAGAGCGTATAAATGAGGATGCTCAAGTGAACGGACGATTGTGCCATTATCACCGTAACCAAGGTCACAAAGCTTTTTCACTCCCTCCGGATTTTCATAACTACTTCGATTGATACTATGCTTCACCATATCTTCAATACAGGGACAGGCATTTTTATATTCACTTTTACCCCTAAAAAATTTTTTCGCCCCGGAATAGCTATAAGGAGTTTTCATACATTTGGTGGTTTTCTGGTTATTCATAAAAGTTTTCATAAAAAACGTTAAACAGTTCATACACTGCATAAAAATACAAAAAAGTATTTAAAGATTCTAATCCGGTTCTTTTCAGATGGCAATAAAAGCAATATTATTCGATTTTGACAACACTTTGTATGATTATGATTTTGCCCATGATAAGGCACTGAAATCTGCCTTCAAAGAAGCCAAAAAACATATGACAATTTCTTATAAGTCTTTTACATTTTTATATGAAACAACAAAAAAAGAAATACACAGAGAACTTGGAGGAACTGCAGCTGCCCACAGCAGGACATTATATTTCCAAAGAATAATTGAAAAAAAATTCAAAACAATAAAACCGGAACTTGTTTTAAGACTATATGAAACTTATTGGAAAAATTTACTAAACAATATGAAATTAAAGCAAAATGTCATTGAAACTCTTAAATTTTGCAAAAAAAACAAATTAAAAACTGCCATTGTCACGGATCTTACAGCAAACATTCAATTGAGAAAGCTAAAAAAATTAAACATTAGAAATTATATTGATGCTTTTGTAACTTCTGAAGAAGCAGGAAGTGAAAAGCCTCATTCAATAATGTTCCTTCTAACACTAAACAAGCTTGGGATTTTGCCAAAAGAGACAATCATGGTGGGAGATAATGCTGTTGCTGACATAGAAGGGGCAAATTTTGTAGGCATAAATACAGTATTGCTGCAAAAAAGAAAAATAAATGAAAAAACAATCAAGACAGTCAAGAAAAAAGTAAAATCTGATTTCATAATTAATGACATGGGAGAATTACAAGACATAATTAATAAATTTAATATGAATAAACACAATGAAGAAGGATACCTGAAATTTAATTGTCATTTCAAAAAAACAAAACCAATAAGCAATGAAAAGATAAAAAAATTAAATCAATACAGACAAAAATTATATGAATTAGGGCTCGTTGGGGCTTATACAAATAAGATAGGCTATGGGAATCTGAGTGAACGAAATAACAAAACCATAATCATAACAGGAACTGCCACAGGCAATTACAAGACTTTGGATAACACCTGCTACAGCAGGCTTACAAATTACAATATTAAAAAAAATGAAATTTTCTGTACAGGACCTGTAAAAGCATCCTCAGAAAGCATGACACATATAGCCCTCTATGAATGCTCAAAAAACATAGGTGCAATAATACATGTCCACGATTTAAAGATGTGGAAAAAATACCTTAACAAATTGCCGACTACCTCTAAAACAGCTACTTATGGCACACCTGAACTGGCGGACGATATAAAAAGACTATATAAAACTAAAGATTTCAAAGAAAAGAAAATAGCCATTCTTTCAGGGCATAAAGAAGGGATAATTGCTTTTGGCAAAAACCTAAAAGAAGCTTATGATACGATAATTAGTTATCTTGAAAAAACTTACCCTAAACTAAAAATTGCAAAGTGATTGATAACATTAAACATAACTTTTAATCCTTAAAGCCACATCAAACATGCCAATTAATTCTAAAAAGACTTCGCAACTACTTTTAAGATTATCATTCTCCCATGATTTCCTTTTCAATCCTGTGAGAATCTTCAATAATAAGCCTGATAATCTTTTCAGCCAGTCTAGGATCCACATTAAATTCTTCAGCCAGCCTTTTTTTGTCTTCTATAATTTCACTTTCTCGAGTTGGCTGATATCTCTCAACATTGTTCTTTTTTTTATACTCTGCAACTTTAGGTATAAAAGACATCCTCTCAGCTAATATTAAAATTAATGCCTTATCAAGCCTATCCAGATGTTCCCTGATTTCACTTAACTCCATTTTTTAACCTCCTTTAAGTTTTTTTGTTTTATTGGATACTATATAAATAATTTGCGAGAATATATGCAGAGACAATAGACTTAGTAAAAGGCATCCCGGGAAGCCTTCCACCATTCTTTGAGCCATCAGCCTGACATTCCCCTATTGAGAATATATTTTTTTCACCAATAATCCGATTATATCTATTTGTTTTAAAACCTCCTGAAGTATAATGAACAACAGGTTCTACTTTTATTTTTTTACAACTACCTTTCCGGACAAAATAACATCTCCTGTTTTTCATCTCAGACACTATCCTTGGAAAAATCTCATGATAATCATTATTCTTTAGCTTAATAGTTATATCCTCTGGAAAAAAATGATTATTTTCTTCATCAACAAATTTTCCATTCATAGTTTGAGTTCCTATTAAAACATCTTTACCTTTATTAATTCCAAAAGGATGAACAAAAAAACTTTTTTTATTGATAATTCGCCTTTCAAATTGATTATAAATCGAAGGGCTTTTATAGGTTACTGCATCTGAATTATAATAAAATTGACCAAACCCACCAATCGCAAAAACAACATATTTACAGTAAATCCTGCCTTTATTTGTTATAACAAAAAAATCGTGGTTGTCTTTTTCTTTTGTTTTTACCCCCTTCCCTCTTTTTATCCTGTTGACTCTTTTTACGAATATGTCATGAGTAATTGGAGGTATTATAGAATGAATCTTTTTGAGTATTGTTGCACCCCCTCTTGCCACTCCCTTTGGGATTATTCCAAAAGCCTTTTTTTCGTAAGGTACTTTCAATTCCTTAAAAAAATCTTTTACAAGATGCGAATTTTCATAATAAAAGAACTCATAAACCTGGCATTTCAGGTATTTTCTGCTCTTTTCAAAAAGTTCTTCCGGATTATCAACTATCCGTGAATGGCCGTAACTCTTTGCAGAAGTATTATTCAATGGATTATCCATATCAGTTATTTGCAAATAACTAACATTTTTTTTAAATAATTGATATGCAAGACAACTTCCGGCGATTCCGGCCCCAACAATCAATATATTGCATCTCATCTTATAAACAATCCTAAATTACCTTTACTACCTCATAAGTTCCAAGAAGATTCACTGTAACAATAGTTTTCATAAAATCCATCGTCTTTTTCATGGAAGGGTCATCAATACTGGCATCTATTTCAATAAAAAATATATACTGACCCAGCTGTTTTCCCGTCGAAATACTCTCAATTTTTGTTAAATTTATATTCTTTATTTTAAAAATTGACAATATCTCAAAAAGAAGCCCCGGACGGTCCTCTGAAGGGCTAAGGATCATGCTGGTTCTTGTATTTTCTAGCCCGTTTTTCCCAGGATCTCTTGAAATCTGTATGAATCTTGTAATATTACCAGATACATTTTCTACATTTGATGAAATTATCGGCAAGTTGTTGCTTTTTGCAGCACAAGCGCTGCCTATCGCTGCATATTCAGCATTTTCTGACGCAATCTCCATTGCCTTTGAAGTTGAGGAGCACTCAACTATTTCAATCCCTTTTGCCACATACTTCCTTATGAAACAACTACACTGGGCAATCGCTTGTGGATGAGAAATTATCTTTTTAAAAGAATTACTTTGTGCAGCAAAACAGTGGCTTATGGGAAAATCCATTGCCTTATTAATCTTCAGATTATACCTATTAAGACAAACCGTAGTTTCCCTTACGCTCCCATGTATCATATTCTCAATCGGAACAATACCTATGTCTGCCTTTGACTTTTTAACGGCCACAAAAATATCTTCAATCAAATCAAACAATCTTATATCAGCATCCTTTTCAGGAAACATCCTTCGTGCCAATATCTCCGAATAACTGTCTTTTGGACCTAGTGTTGCAATCACTGATTTACTCATTTTTACTCATCTCCTTTATCAGCCTATCCGTAACATCCATTGACTCTTCACAAATTTTACCAAAATAATCCCTTGATTCAATAAACTTTTTTTCAAACTCTTCTTTCTCCCCTTTGCTTATATTGTCCAATATATCGGATACACTCTTTTTATACGCACTTACCATTTGTTCTGAAAAAGGATTTTCTATTTGTATATCAGAATATAAACTTTCATCCTGCGCAAGAATCCTTCCCATCCCAAATATCCTTAACATATAGACGGGTGATGAAAGCTTTTTGGCAAAATCCAGATTATAATTAAGTTCTTTCAATGTGTTTGCAAGAGCCAGATTTGAAAAATGAATCAAACATTGTATAACTGCCATATTCTTATCATGTTCTTTACAATCTATCTCAATTATATTTATTTTCAAACTAGTAAGGAAATCCTTATACCAATTGTAAAACTTACCTTCCCTATAGGGGCATAAAATAAAATTTTGTTTTTCCAACCCGGTTGTGGGGCCAAACAAAGGATGTCCTCCAATGATCTCACCTTGAAAATTTTCAGCCATCGTTTCAATGGGCTTAACTTTTATTGATGTGAAATCCGTTAGCATGGCATCTTTTTTAAGAAAAGGTGATATTTCCCTTATCACTTCCTGAGTTTTCCTTATTGGGACACTAACTATTACAATATCCCCTCTAGATGCAGCTTCTTTATTTGTTACTTTTGTACTAACATCCGCTATAACAACATCACAGCCTGCTTTTTGGAACTCTTTTGCAAACAGAGAGCCCATTTGACCATTACCGCCAATTATGGAAATAGTTTCTGGTTTGAATTGCGCCATTTAACCCAAGAATTAATT
>CAYOOQ010000022.1:0-13655 GCA_964405675.1 uncultured Methanosarcinales archaeon
GATTGGTTTAAAAAATGGAACTTAATCTTGAATTATCGGTTGTTGTGCTTTTTGTAGGGATGGTTTTAAGTGCTGCGCTTACTTTCTATTTTTCTTTAAGGATTATGAGGGCTACCCGTGGTTCAAACTATGGCTGGCTTTTTTATGCTCTTTTTGGGATGGCAAATAGTATAAATTCAGTAGTTGCTGTTTTCAGGGCTACTCTTACAGATTCCACAGCTATTAAGACTGCATTAGCAATACAAAGCATCACAATATTTGCTTTGACTTTTTTTATAGTGCTTGGTGTGACTATACTTGCAGAGGTCTTTGGAGTTAGTTCAAAAGTTTTTTCAAAAAGGAATGTTTTAGTTTCTACGGGAATTGTTTTAATAGTTCTAATGGCTTTTAATCTAAGTTCTTTTTCTGTATTTAGTATGTATTCTGCTGCAACGTTATTTTTGGTAGCAGGTCTTCTTTTATCTTTTGTTCCCCTTTGGAATATTATGGTGGCTACCAATAGGCTTCCCTGGAAGCTCCTTGTAATTTCCCGTTCCATTTCAATCATTGCTTTGTATATGATTATTGCTGTACTTGGTTGTTGTGCTTATGGAGGGGTTTTGGAGGGGCAACCTGAATGCCCGGGCATAATGTCGGGTAGCTATATGATTATACCTGCTCCTTGTTCTGGTTCGTTTGCTGAATTGTTTGGCCCCTTCCTTATGTTTTTACTGATTGGGACGTGGATTCAAACGGGTGCATTCTACTCTTTGTATAGAAGGCTCATTTGATTATCTTTATTGGAAATTTCACAGAGAGTTTAACGAGAACCTACTTTATTGCAAGAGGTCAATATCCAAAACTTCGTTTTCTCGTTGCATTTCTCTTACAGAGAAATATTCATCAGATGATCCAAGGTTACATTGACTCCTAAATTTTTGCTATTTTTATTTAGTTCTGAGATAATTTTAAAGGGGTAAGCTTGTTTTAATTAATTGAAATTCTGAGCTATATTTTTTGAGTTTAATTTTGAGAGAATATTTCTGGTTGTTTAGAAAAATTTATTGTTTAGGAAGGGAAGATTGCTTTTTTTAGTAATCGAAAATTATATAAATTTTCTATTTTATTGTTACTTCATGGCAGATGGAGAACCAGCAGTAATACACAATCAGAAGTGTCCGATGTGTGCAAAAGATGAACTTACTTTAACAGAACAGGAGAGGGACGTTTCCTATTTTGGAAAGGTTTTTCTTTTTTCAATGCGATGCAATCATTGCGGTTATAAAAAATCAGACGTGGAGCCGGCTGACGAGCATGAGCCTGCCAAGTATACTTTTGAAATAGAATCTGAAGATGACCTTGGAGTAAGGATTGTTAAATCCGCTAATTCAACTGTTAAGCTTCCAAGGATATTGACAATTGAGCCGGGTGTTGCATCTGTTGGTTATGTGACAAATATTGAAGGGTTGCTTATAAGGGCAAAGGATGTCATAGAATCCGTAAGGGATAATTCTGATGATAAAGACGAAAAGAAGAAGGCAAAAAACCTTATAAAGAAGCTTATGAAAGTTATGCAAGGCAAGGATAAGTTGAAGATTACTTTAGAGGACCCTTCGGGGAATAGTGCTATAATTTCTGAAAAGGCTGTGAAAACAAAGCTTAAGAAAAAGTGATTGGTCTTCTTATGTTTTGCTTTTTGTTTTCTTGTATTATTGGTTTGTTGTTTGATTGTTTTATTTATTTATTTATTTGTTTAATATGGTTCATTCACTATATCTTGAAGTGTTAAGTGTGAGAAATAATGGTGGAAAAAAATATTAATTCTTTTCCATGTAACCGCATTTTCCGCAGTTTTTCCTGTCCTTGTGGTTGGCCATCATCACTCCTGGCCCGCATTTTGGGCAGAATTTGTTTTTTCTTTCAAGTTCTCCTGTTGCGGAATAGTTATTGCTGACTTTGCTTGTTTTTTTAGGATTTCTTTTTTTCTTTCCCATTTTTATTCCTTTTTCTCTTTAGTTTCTTCTTCGGCAGCTTCTTTTCCTTCCGCCTTTTCATTTGAAACTTCTTCTTTTACTTCTGTTTTTTCCTCAGAAGGCCCATCTTGTGGTGCTTGTTCTTCCTTGTTATCCTTGGTTTCAGAAGCCTTTTCTTCAATTCCTTTTTCTTCGCTTTCTTTTGACTCAGATTTTTTCTCCTGCCAAGCTGGCTTATGCTTTTCAACAAGATTTTCCGGTTCAAGCCTCTTTAGATTTTCAGGATTGTTATATATGTTAACTATAAGTTTGAGGTCTTGCTGGCCGAATCTTGTGTACATATGCTTGATTATTATCTTTTCTGGTGCTACCTTGGCCTTTTTGGCAAATTCTTTTACCATTTCCACTCTTGAAGGTGTGGCTCCTTCGTAATTTACCCATGCTGTAACCCTTTTTCTTGAAAGTAATGGTGTTTCTTTCTCTTTAATGATGTCAAGTTCCATTTTTATCTAACCTTTATCGCATATTCTCCTTTATGCTGGATATTCATTTTTTGTGCTACAATTGATCTTTTAGGGTCGATTATAACTAGTCTTCCCATCCAGTTTGTTGAGAAGCTTTCGCCCTTACAGATAGCGCATTGCTCCCCTTCAACAAATATTTTGCATTTTTTGCAGACTTTTTTTTTGCTCATTTTAAACCTGTTTTACTTATTTCTTATTTTTTTGCTCTTCTTCCTCTAGCCATTCCAGTTTGCCCATGCCTTCTTGCCGCATGGTCAGGCCGATTTTTGGATTTGAGAGGTCCTTGTAACTTATTGCAATAACTCTTGCCCTGCACAAGTCTCCAACTTTAAGATTTCTTTTTGTTTCTTTTCCAAGAAGTACCTTATCTTTACCGAAGGAGACATAGTCATTCATGGTTTGGCTGATGTGAATCATTCCTTCTGTTGGACCTATTGAAAGGAAACCTCCAAAGTCGGCAATATCTCTAATTCTCCCTAGTATGACTTCTTGAAGTTCTGGCTTGAAAGAGAGAAGTTCGAATTCAACTTTGTAATATGGGGCTCCGTCGCCTGGAATAATAACTCCTTGTCCTACATCTTCAATTTTTGAGACATCAATTACAATTCCCAAATCTTTTGATATATAACCTTCGTACTTTTCTTTAATCATTCCTATGATTGCTTCTTTAAGCTCCAGTTGGAACTTTTCCGGTGAAACTCTTATGTGATCCTGAATTTTTGTCTTGTAAAACATTTTAATCCGTTGCTCCCCTCATCTCAATGTATTTTTTTTGCCGTAAATAAATAAATTTTTTCAATCTTTTTTTAAGCTCTAAATCTTGTGTTGCTATTAAATATCCTTCTTGTGAAAGCTCAACCAATTTATCGTCCACGTGTCCTGGACAAGTGGGTATTATTTGAATATTTTTGTTTTCTATAAGCTTCAATGCAAGCTTTGCAGCCCTTTTATCAGCTTCTTTTCCTGTTTCTGTCAATTTTTGTAGTTCTTTTAAGCTTCCAGAGCATATTAATAGCTCAATCTTACTATAAACTGTGTTTTCAATTTCTTTAAATACATCGACGCCAAATTGGCCTGGAATCATTAAAAAATTAGTATCCAGGACTATTTTAGTAGTTTTTGGCATTTATAGCCGAAAATAATCAACCATTTAAAAATATTATTGATTACTCTGTTGTCTTTTTTGTTGAGTTAACCGAAAACTATTTAAATTTATGTTTGGATTTAAAAGGCAGGGTTTCTTTATGGTGAATAAGCAGTATGAAAAGGAGCTTGAAAAGCTGAAGCAGCAGGTGCATTCTAAGATTGTGGATGATCTTGACGGGAAGGTTAATGCTTTGAAAGCAGGCTTGGAGAAGCTAAAGGGGGATAATTTCATTGATTTACTGAAGGATGGACTTGTTGATTTTGAAGAAGATGAGAAAAAGGGTGTTAAAAGTCCTTCTGGAGCTGTTGGCAATGGTATAACTGCTGAAGGTTCTTTGGTTAGTGAAGGAATGTCCGGAGAAGAAAAAATTACTGGTGACAAAGTGCAGGTGGAAATGATTGGGGGAACAGAAGGTCAAGTGAATAAGGAAGTGAATAAGGAAATTGAAGGGGAGTCAAGAGGGGAATCTGAAGGGGAAGTTGCGAAGGCCTCTGAGACAAAGACTAGTAAGTCTTCCAAAAAGTCTTCTAAAAAATCTTCTAAGAAATCTGAAGAAGAAACCGAGAAAAAAAGAAGTAAGAAGGTAAAAAATACAAGCAAGAAAACCAAAAAAGAAGCGGCTTCAGTGAAAAAAGTATCAAAGACTAAAAAATCTTCTAAGAAATCCGGAAAACAACTGGGTGAAGGTATGGATGTGGATGGTATGGATGTTGCTGATTCTTCACCTTCTGAAGCAGCACCTGATTCACCTTATTCTACGAATAAGGCGATGAAGGACGATGCCGTTGAAACCGGGACTGGTTTAAATGAAGAAGGAAATTCTAGGAAGAACGAGGGTTATGTTGATATTCAAAAGATAAATTCGCTTCAAAGTTCAATAAATCGTCTTGATACTGCTGTGCAAAATCTCGCTGTTATTTTTCAGAAGGCTATGGGTGAACTTGAGAAAGAATCAAGGGAAGAAGAGAAGTTGAAGGAGATTATTTCACAGAATAATACTATAATTTCAAGACTGGATGAATTGTCTGTTAAGATGGCGGCGAATTTTGCCAGGGCCGCTGGAAAAGAGAAGTATACAAAAAGTGAAAAGCCTGAAGAAAAGCCTGCTAAGGCGGAGGGAAAAAGCCCTTTTATGCCTAAAGCAAATCTCCCGGGATATGATGGTGGATTGAAGAAAAATGAGGCGCCTAAACCCCCTGAAGAAGATGATATGGACATACCTTATTTGAAACCCCGAAAAGGTAAAAAATATGACTTATAACAGGAAAAAAACATTGCGGTTTCTTGGAGAGCTGGCCAGATGTTGTGAGAATGATTTTGGAAGCACTTTGAATCCTTATACAGGAAGTGCTGGGGGTTCTGTGTTTTTGAAGAATTCTTCTCATGCCAATCCTAGGGATTGCTCAAGATTAAATGATTTAAAAGAGAAGGTTGTTCTGCTTGAAAAAAAGCTAAATCAGGTTTCAAAAGCTAAATCGGGTTTTGATACCAGTGGACTTAAGGAGTCCATAGAAAGATTAAATATAAAAATAAAAAAATTAGAATCTAAAGATCCTTAGCCATAACAGTTTTTCTGTTGTTGCCCTCAGCTCTTTCTGCAGCTTTTTTTACAAGCTCTCTTACTTTTTGATCCAGGGCATCCGCGAAATCTCCTGACAGATTGCAATCTCCAACAACTTCTTTAAGTTTTGATTTTACTACTAGCATTTTATCACCTTTTTGTTTTTTAGAACTTCTTGATTTAATACTATATAAATGTTATTGTTAATTTTTGCTTGAAGTGGAACTCGGTATTTCTTTAATTCCTGGTGATAAGTCCTAAAATCAAAAGATTTTTAAGGCACTTGCTTTTTCTGAAAGGAATATAATATTGTGTTTTGCAATTTAAGAGTGTTCAAAATGGTACAGAGGATAGGCGGTTCACGCAGAAAAACCAGGTATAAGCTTAAGAAAGGCTATAGGGAAAAGGGCAAGTTATGTATAAGACGCTATATGCAGAATTTTGAGCAGGGTGAGAAAGTTAGTCTTAGTGCAGATTCTTCATTGCAGAAAGGACTTTATCCGCTTCGCTTCCATGGCAAGATTGGAAGTGTGAGCAATAAGAAAGGAAATTGTTATGAAGTTATTGTGAAGGATGGTGGGA
The DNA here is from genome assembly GCA_964405675.1 of uncultured Methanosarcinales archaeon. Lineage (GTDB taxonomy): Archaea > Nanobdellota > Nanobdellia > Woesearchaeales > DSVV01 > CAZBGG01. Next base: position 5,767 of record CAYOOQ010000022.1, read on the forward strand.
AGATTAAGACTGTTATAGTGCATCCTGCACACCTGAGGAAGGTATAAAAATGGATTCGAAGCCCACTATATTAGAAGAAAACCCGATCCCCATGTACGAGGTTAAGAGTGAGTTGTCCAAGATAAAGAAGAGGGATGGTGAGCTTAATTTCAGGGGACAAAAGACCGAGGAATATCTGAATGTTTTTGTGAAGCTTGGTCCGAAAAAGGGCAAAGAATTGGTTGATGAGATTAATACTCTGGGTATCCCAAGGCTTAAGGAAGAGCACATCTACAAGATTGTTGATATAATGCCAAAGGATGTTGAGGGTTTGAAACTGGTTTTGCATGGATATACATTAAGTGTTTCCAAAGAGAACATGAAGAAAATAGTTGATGTTCTGAAAAAGTATGATTGATAGGGATTTTTTGTTTTAATTTCTTGATTATTTTCATTGGTTTTTGTCGACTTATGTTATAACGGGTTGTTTTTATTGCTGTAGTTTATTTTATGTACTTATTATAATTGTTATCGTTTTTAGCTTATAATATTGTAAGTCTTTATTTTTTTGATGATTTTTTCTTGATTTGTACTTTGGTTTAGAAATTTTTGTAATTTTCAATAATTTTTTAAATAATAAGTAACAATAAGGGGTATACTGAGTATAAATGATGGTGCGATTATGCAGGAATTGGTTTTATGTGGTGATATAGGGGGTACAAATAGTAGTTTGAGTGTAGTTTCTATTAGCGGTAATGAAAGTACAATACTATTTTTGGAGAAATATCTTACAAAGAGTATTTCTTCGTTTCCTGCTCTTGTGAATGATTTTATTTCTCTTGCTAAAAAAAATGGATATGAGGCAGGAAAAGCTTGTTTTTCTGTTGCTGGCCCTTTGAGGGATGGAAAGTATGTTAAAATGACTAATGGTGAATTGTGTGTTGATGTTGAAGAGATTATAGGGAGAACAGCTCTTGATGATGCTTTAGTAATCAATGATTTTGAGGCTATTATGTATGGGATAAAAATTGTTAGTTATGGAGATTTGATTGTTCTACGTGGTTCTGGAGAGTCCGATGGTACTAAGGCGGTTGTTGGTGCAGGGACCGGACTGGGGACTGGTTTTTTGTATTATGATGGTAAAGATTATTTACCCATTTCTTCGGAAGGTGGACATATGAATCTTCCGGTTGAAGATGAAGAGGATATGAAATTTGCAGATTTTGTTAAAAAAAGCCTGAACAAGGACTCTTTCCCTACAGCGGAAGATGTGGTTTCAGGACCGGGTCTTGAGTTGTCGTATAAATATTTACAAAACAATAGTGATTGTCCAAGAGATGTGCCTTCTGTTGAAATATCAAGAACGAGGGATGTTAATGTTTGTGCAAAGGAGGCTTATGGTATCTTTAAAAAATTTTATGCAAGGATGTGTAGGAATATTGCCTTGTTGAGCTTTTGTAATGGTGGTCTTTATATTGCGGGTGGAATTGCCTCAAAAAATACAGATATATTTGATGATGCTTTTTTTAAGGAATTTTTAAACCACGATAAGTTTAGGCATTTGCTTGAAAAGATACCTGTTTTTTTGATAACAAATTATTATATTAGCCATCATGGTGCAGCTTATGCAGTTTATTGCAGGGATTATTATAAAGGTAAGTATAAAGGTAAAGGGTGATGAATTTATGGTTGAATTTAATGCGAAAATAAAAAATCATATGATTATTGTGATAGGTGCCACTGGTGAATTGATGAGGAAAAAATTGCTTCCAGCTCTATATAGGCTTTATGAAAGGGGGATTATAAGCCAGACTATGCCGATTGTTTGTGTAGGAAGGAAGAAACTTACTAAGAATTCTTATATTGATCTTATAGAACCTGAAAAGGTTATCCCTGATGTAAATAATATGATTTTGTCGGGATTTTTGCAGTTGATTCATTATATACGCTCTGATTTTGAAAATGGTGATTTAGGGAGCTTTTGCTCTACCATTGATAAATTGGATAAAAAGAATAATTGCAGAGGGAATAAGATATTCTATTTTGCAACTCCCCAAGCTCTTTATACTGCAGTTTCGGATAGTCTTTCTGAAATGCCTTTCATGAAAGGAAGGGGTTGGAAAAGGGTAGTTTATGAAAATCCCTATGGGGAGAGTCAAAAACATGCTGATGAGCTAAATAAAATGATTAGTAAATGTTTTGATGAAAACCAAATGTACAGGGTTTCGCATTATGTTGATAAAAGGGTGATGGATGATCTGATGGCTTTCAGGTTTGGTAATCTTCTTTTGAAAAATGCATGGGACAGTAAATTTGTTGATAATGTGCAGATTACTTTGTCTGAAAAGGAAGGTGTTTCTGAGGATGGAAGGAAGAATTTCTTTTTTGGGGTTGTGAAGAACATGTTTTTGATGGAAGGGTTGCAGTTATTAAGTTTTGCTGGCATGGATGAGCCAAGGTCAATGACCGCTGATGATATCCGTGGTGTGAGACTCAGGTCGTTAAAGGCTCTTGCAGATTTGAACACTAAAGATGTTGTTGTCGGTCAGTATGGTTCTGGTAAGATTGATGGTGGTAAGGTTAAGGGTTATAGACAGGAAGAAGGCACTGTCAAGGATTCTAAGATTGAAACATATTTTGCAGCTAAGTTTACCTTTAAAAAGGGTGGTTTGAAGAATATTCCAGTTTACGTAAGGTGTGGAAAAAGGCTTAAAGCGGATCAGTCAAGAATTGACTTAGTATTGAAAGAAGCTTCCGGAAAAATTTTTGAGAATAAGTCTTTGAAGAGCAATGTTATTACGATGCTTGCGTCTCCTGAAAGCGGGCTGGGATTGTCTTTGAATAACAGACTTAAAGGGGATGCCATGAAGGTGGAGGATTTCAATCTTGATTCAGTTAAAGGAAAAGGCTATAAAGTGAATACTCCTGAGGCTTATGAAAGTATCATTTATGATGTGATGAAAGGGGATATGGCTAATTTTTCATGTTTTGATGAAATAAAAGCTGGCTGGAAGATAGTTGAGCCACTGGTTGAAATAGTGAAAAGAAAAAAGGTTAAATTTCCTAACTATTCTGCGGGAAACGACGGGCCGAAAGATTCGGTGGACCTTTTGAAAAAAGATAAAAGGGCATGGCAATTTTAATTTTTATGTCAGAGGGTCTTGGCTTCCGCATTTTTTATGGTTGACTTTTGATATTTAATTATGTAGAATTGTTTTGGTCTTTGATATTTTTTTCTCATGTTATTTTTTTGAAGTTTTATTATTTTATTATTCTATTATTCATGTTTTGTTTTTAAGAAGAAATTCTTCCTGAATCTTTTTTATGGTGTAATCTGCTATTTTTTTAAGATTGATTATGTCTTCCTCGTTATATTCTATGAGAAGATTAAGGTAGTGCTTATCGCCGCTTGCGAAGTACATTCTCCAGAGCCTGTATGCATCCCCTCCCCTCATTTTGGTGATGATTGGATCTCTTGATATGCTAAGTGTTTTTTCTATCTCTTTTAAGCCGTTTTTCAAACCAATCTTTTGGCATGTGTGTTTAAGGTCAATATGGGGCAGATGCGGAATTGTATTTTTGAATCTTTTTTTAAGAAATGGTATGTCAAAGCTCAGGCCGTTGAAAGTAATTATTATCTTGTACTTTTTGAGCTCTCTTGAGATTTTTTTCCTATCAAGGTTTATCCCTTTAATCATTGTTTTAGTTTTAATCCCATCAAAAATTCCAATTGCAATAACTTCATCTGTTGTCTTTACCCCAGTTGTTTCAATGTCAAGGAAGCAAGATTCTTCTTTAAAGTGATCGTATAATCTCCAGGCATATTTAGTTTTTAGATTTTGGCTGAAGAATGAGCTATCTCCATTTCTTAGTGCGACAGATGCTTCTTTAATCTGGAGGTCGCAGTTCTTTTTTGTTTTTTTAGATAAGCCCTTTATGGTTTTTGTTTTGGTGAAATCGTTCCAGTTTCTTATGCCCTGATGCCATATATTTCTCTCTTTTTTTTCGTCTACTCTATTTAAGAAGACGAAGCTTTTTTTGATCACTATTCGTAAAAAAAGAAGAGAATTTAAAAGTAATATGCGGGAATGTCCAGTGAAGCCTGTGTTTAACCAAGATAATTCATTTGTTCTTTTTTGGTTTGTGCCTTTTGGCTTTGTTTTATTATTTTATTGAAGTTTTCCTCAAATTTTTTAGCAGACTCATAGAGTGGTTCCGGGTCAACTTTCAGGTTTAGTACATTGTCGAGTGTTTTAATCAGTTCAGCTGCGGCTTTACTATCCGGGAATTCCGAATGGGTTTCTACAAATAAGGTTGTTATTTGCCTTTGAGCCTTGAGAAGAAGCGCTGATGTGACACCCATCATTACTCCCTCATTAAGTGGTTTTAGTCCCTTTTCTTCAAGATATTGTTTTCTTTCTTCTGAATTGGTGTGATAAAATATGCCTGGATGCTCCTTGCTATCTTCCGATGTGCCTACTCCTTCCATGCAGAGGAATTCAGTTGCATCAAGCTCATTTCCAAGCTCAATGAGGAAATCGGAAACTTTCCACTCTATACCCTGGCCCCCGCTTATTGAGTGGAGTATAATCAGGTTGTACTCTTCATTGTAAAATATTCCTATAGGATTTACTATTTCACCTTTATGTATAGCTATCGCGGCAGGAAGATCTTCAAACCACATCTTTCCTATCATTTCGCATTTGCAGTGCCTTATGAGATATTCTGTTGTGATTGTGCCCACGAGTCCGAATCCTGGGAAGCCTTGCAGAATAATTGGTTTCTGGGGTTTTTTGGTTAATTCCATTGTATCAATTTCAAAAGGCAGTAGGTTTTAAATATCTTTTGATATAATAATGAAAAGATATTTAAATATATTTTATATGTTCATTATTGATGGTGTTTGGAAATGATAAAAAGATTATGAAAAATCATTTGAGAGATTACATACTTTTTCAGATTAATCAGGGTTACGAGGCAAATGACATAAAAAATCTTTTGCAAGGGTACGGATATAGCCAGGAGCTTATTGATGAGATTTTTTCTGAAATTGGCACATTGCCTCATAGAAAGCCTGCGAAGAAACATAAAAAAGAAATTAGTGCAGACTTGTTTTCTTATGTGAAGGAGTTAATCGTGGATTTCATAATAAAAGAAAAAGAACAAGGGTATAGTATTGATGCTATAAAGAGGGCTTTGATGAATTATGGGCATAGTAAAGAGTTAGTGGATTCTGCTGTTGCTGCAGTGGATGGTAGTGACAGTGGAAAGGATTATGATTTTTTTAAGGAGGATGCAGTAAAAAAGAGCAGTCAACTGGAGGATACTGATCCTCTTATGAATCTGAAAGGCAAGGGTCTGCCCCCTTTTTTGCTGTATGTATTATCTTTACTCCTTGTATTTGGATTTGTGGTTTTCATGTCGGCGGTTACCAATACTTTTTTTTCGATAGTTTTTTTCAGCTTTACACCAGTTATGATTGCTCTTACTGTTAATTTTTTAGCGGTGATGCAATTCAAAAGCAGAAATTATCTTAATCTTGTGCCTTTTTTGGTTGTTTTTTTGACTGTGTTTATTTTTGTGGGTATTTTGCATTCGGATTTTTTACTTGAAGAGGTTGCCCAACCGGAAATTGTAGTCTTATTGAATTCGGTTATAGCATTTGTTTTTTCTTCTGTAATGTGTTTTTTTTCAAAATGGCCTCATATGGGTGAGAAGCCTGATAAATGGGAGACTATTCCTGTAAGGGAAGTTCAGCCTGAAACGGCTATTGAGAGAGAAATCGAAGAAGGGGATAAAAAGTTAGAGAAGCTTTTGGGGAAGGACGATTGAGGGTCTCTAGGCGAGTGAGGTTATTTTTCCAACGATTGTTGTGTTTTTGAGGAATAATTCTGTACTGGGAAGTTGTTGGGGCTGGGTGTTAAAAATTATATAGACTCCTAGGAGGAATATGATTATAACCAGGATTATCTCCAAAATTATCATTTTTTTTAGCTTTTTCATGATAATTGCCCCACCAAAGGTGATAGGGTTTCTTTTCTTTATTAATTTTTTGTTTGTTTTCCTCATAATTTTGTTATTAGTTTATGGTGAATAATTAAATTTAAATAGTATTATGCGGATTTTCTATTAAAATGAGATATATACTATTTTTGCTTGTAATTTTTTCGTTGGCAGGGTGTGCGGAATCAGATGAAGGAGAAGATGATCCGTCACCAGAAGTTATAAGAATGCCTGAGGAGTGTGTTGGTTCTGATGAGCCTGTGCTTGATGAATGTTGTGAGGTTGTCTGTAAAGAGTATTGTGAAGAAGAGGGATTTGTGTATTTTAATTCCGAGTCAACCCCAATAAATTGTCCTTGCTGGTGTTCAGTTGGGTAGTGAGGGATTTTAAGTAAAGTAATGGTGCAATAATAATGGAAAAAGAGAATGGGAAGTATGATGAGCACAGGAAGATATCCGGGGTAATGAAGAAATCGGTTAAGACTGTCAGGCCCGATGCGAAGGTTCGTAAGGTTGTTCAGTTGATGTCGGACAGAAATATCAGTTGTGTTGTAATAACTGAAGGTAAAAAGCCCGTAGGTATAGTTACCGAGAGGGATATATTGAAGAAGGTTGTTCTGAGCGGGATGGATATAGATGAGAATAGTGTTAAGGAGATAATGTCGACTGAATTGATTACAGCAAGCCCCGAAAGCGATTTGATACCTACAGGGAGATACATGAAGAGGAAAAAGATCAGGCGATTTCCTGTTACTAATGAGAATGGTAATCTTGTGGGGCTCGTTACAGAGACTGATATATTGGAAGGAATAATCTCACTTGTTAAGTTTCTTGATTGGAAACTGGTTAAGATGAGGATTTCAGTGGCGGATTATCTTCAAAAGCTGAAAGACACAAAGTTTTTGTGATTTGTATTCTTTGTTTTGTTAATTTAAAGTTTGTTGAGTGTTTGTTTTTCTTTTTGTTTTAATCTTTTTCTGAATGCTTATTGAGTTTTTGTAATTGTTTGATTTGTCTTTATTTTCTTAGAATTTTTTTTGAATAGTTATTGTATGATTCAATCTATGCTGAATTTTTTTATCATCTCATCCTCCATAAAATGGGTTTTTCCAGGAATTATCAAACACTGAGGAGTGAGATTGAACTGGTGCTGCTGTAGGTTTATTGCTTTTCCTGTTTTGATTTCAGGTGTGGGGGAGCCTATTCCTGCGCATCCAATACATAATGTTTCTTCTTTCATGCCGATTCTTAAAAGGAATTCAAGTGCTTCTTTTACCTGCATGAATCTGTTATTTATCGGATCAAGGTCAAATAAAACCAAGGTAGAGAGGCCATGCTCCTGATTCTGTTTTATGACTGTCAAAGGAGATTTTATGTTCTCATTTTCAAAAGGTATTGAGGTAATTCTTCCGAATTTGTATAGGTCTATGCCGGTGGATGCAACAGCGTTGATTATTGAGGCGTTGTGTATTGTCTCAACTTTAATTTCTGCTTCCATTGCCCTTATCTTAAGGTCTGTATGAGTGGTTGCTCCAAAAGGATCACCTATTACGAGCAGTGCTACGTCCTTTTTTCTGGCGTTATCAAGAATTTCTTTACCATCTTCTACTAATTTCCTGTCAGCGATGGTTAATTTTTTTTCATATAACTTTTCAAGATCTTCTTTAGTGCAGTTTAGTTTTGAAGTGTATCCTTCGAGATAAACATGTTCGCATTTTTTTATTGCTTCTAATCCTTTGACTGTAATGTCTTTCTCATCCCATAATCCTAATCCTATCAAATAAAGTGCCATGGTGACTGGATTTTTGTGGGATTTTAAAAATCTTTAGATACTGGTATTAATTTTTCTTAACTTGTAACAGGAAAAATCATTTGAAAAGTTTTTTGACGTATTTTTTTCCTGTATAG
>CAYOOQ010000023.1:0-13623 GCA_964405675.1 uncultured Methanosarcinales archaeon
CAAACAATCTTTTTAATTCTCAACAACTATGCATAATGAATATTTTTAATATTCCCTGTCATTTCTTGTTTTTTATCCTGTTGAATATATCAAAAGCTGTTTTCGTGGCGTTGATGCACTCTTTAGATGTGATAAGGGAATTTTCCCTGCCGTTCATAAAATTATCAAGCTCTTTTATTTCTGCTGCATAACCCTCATCCAAAGCACTTTTTAGTATAATCCTGGCGTTTTCTTTAACTTTTGTAAACCCTTCCATCTCATAAACATTGCCGTCCTGAATCAATGTGCATCTATCCCTTTCAACGGAGTTGCTTCCCATGCAGCTGTAGCTGAAAGTGCAGACACTGCCGTCCTGATATTTAATCAAAGCCATTATATTGTTTTTATCATCCACCTGCCCTTTTGCTGCATTTATTTTCTGGGCCTCGATTGTTATGGGTTTTGAACCGGTTAAATAATTGAACAAATCAACTATACCACTTACCTCACTTAATGCCATTGGATTTTCAGCTTCCTGAGTATCTGCCAATCCTTCTTTTCTGATATGTTCTTTGTTGAAAATATAATTTATCATCAAAGGAACATTTTCTTTCAATTCCCCTTTTATTTTCTGCACAGAGGGGCTGTACCTTTTGGTGAACCTGCAGCTGTAGGCTGATTTGCTTTTTTTGATAGTCTTCACAAGTGCATCAAATTCTTCTTCTTCAATAGCCATTGGTTTTTCACAAAAAACATGCTTGCCTTTCTTAATGGCGGCATTTGAGATCTCAGCATGATTTTCATCATCTCCTCCCACAATAACCAGGTCAACATTCTTATCGTTCAATAAATCCATGTAACTTGTACTGGCGTACTTTGCACCCATCTCCTCCGCCAGCCTTTTTGCATCATGCCCACTTTTAGTGGCAATGGCATACACTGAAAAATCTTTACTTCCTTTAACTGAAGGTATAAAAGTATTTTTTACATAATCCCCCGCTCCTACTATGGCTATATTGACCTTCTTGTTTTTGTGATGCTTGTTTATTTCAATAGTCTGTTTTATTTCATCATTTGGCTTGTAACTGAAAACAGCTGTCATAACAGATCCGTCATAAAGATTTTTGTAGGCCTTTTCAGCCTCATCCAGTCCATAAACATATTGCTTTAATTCAGTGAAATCAATCTTTTTTGTTTCAATAAGATCAACTACGGCCTTCATGTTCCTTTGTACAGTCCACCTAACATACTCATACGGGTAATCCCTGCCGTTTGCATACTCTATATCAAAACTTCCGGCGCCAAAGGCTGTTGATATCTTGAACTCCAGCTCTTTTTCAAACATTTTATCCCTGTCAATTTCCATCCCGCAAAACCCAAGCAGGACAACCCTTCCCTTATTTCTGCACATACCGAATGCATCATTCACAAGGTTGTGTTTTGATGTGGCTGCGATTATGACACCGTCCGCTCCCATGCCATTGGTGGCCTTCATCACAGATTTGACAGAATTCTCAGTAATCCCCTCATCAATATATTCCTTTTTTGTACTTTCCTTATCAATATCAACACCAATAACATTACAGCCATTTGCCCTTAACATCTGGGCAGTAATTTTTCCAACGGGCCCCAGACCAACAACAACAATATTCTCACCTAATTGAGGGTTTAACTGCCGGATTGATTGTAATGCGGTACTGGCAATGCCTGCGAAAGCGGCATCATCCAGATGGACACTTTTAGAAAGCTTACAGCAAAGGTTCCTTGGAACAGCAACATACTCTGAATGACTGGCAAATCCGGAGCCTATGCATGCCACCCTGTCACCCACTCCCAAATCTTCAACATTGGATCCGGCCCTAATGACCACTCCTGAACTACTGTAACCCAGTAAATGCCAAAGATCAACACGGTTTTTGACAAGCCCTGCAGTCCCCTTTAAATCATCATCCTTTGAAAAATTAAGGATATTCTTAGCCAATTCCGGCCTCTCAAAAATCTTTTTCCATATTGGTTTTTTCATCAATGAAAGCATCGATTTTTCCGTGCCTGCGGTAAGAACTGAAAATGAATTCTGCACAAGAACCTCATTCTTGCCGATTTCCGGAACTAATGCATCCTGTATTCTAACCCTGCCTGATTTATCATATAATACTTGTTTCATACTAGACCCCCTCCAAAATAATACCATTAATCTTTATTATTAATTACTGGTGAATGATTATCTGCTTTATTTAAAAATATTTGGGAACAATGGTCTTTTTTTACATTAATTTTGTTTATGAAAACCCAAAAAACAAATATTTAAATAATCTTTTACTGCGTAGAATACAAGATGAACACAAAAAGAATAACCCTCATTGTTGTAATTTTGTTGCTACTATTAATTACATTTGCATTGTTTCTTAGAGGATGTGAAAATAATACTAAACAGATTCATGAAGAGGATATGGATCCTGTAGATGATGAAGACCTTGCAGAGGGGCCTAAAGACCAGCAGATTTTCGTTAAATCCACATCAGCTATACAGGGCATGGAAAACACCATCTATCTTTTTGAAGACAGGAGCTTCCTTTTGATAGATGAAACTGGCCCTATGCGACAGGAAGATTTTATCGGATGCCGTGAAGGGGAGCTTACTCCTGAACATTATGAATATCTTATTGATTATATCAAGAATAGAAACTTTTTTGATCTGGTAATAGAACAGCAGGAAGAGCATGCCCTTTTATGTGAAGGTATAAAAATCCTTGAAGCAACCATGAATGGTAAAAACAACAGATTATTTACTCCATGCGTTGAATCTTACACCCAAGAGACAGAAAACGCAATTAACGTGATGAACGGGATAAGAGAAGAGTTGCATGAATTTGTCTTGTCTGAAAATGAGCCATGCAGAAAAGGGATATTCATAATCAGCAGGAAGTGCCAAAGGGAATATGATGATACAATTGTTTCTGAGATTGATGAGATTAATGATGCTTTGGCCAAAAGCATACTGAAGGACGGAAGGCACATTTACGCCGGGCCGGTCAATGAAACCATAGAATCATTTCACAGGAAATCATATGAGATTGATGGGGAGTGTTACTTTGTAATGCTTCATAAATTTGACGGAACGCATTTCAAATCATATGATTCCATTGTTTGATTTCAGTATATTATTGTGAGAATTCATTATTTTTGTGATTTGTAAAAGTTGCCTTTGTATTTTATTAATGCTTTACTTTATCAATTTCTCAAAAGAAAAGCCCATGGTATAATATAAAGAATATAACTAAGCAGGTTATAATTATCCCAAAAAGAAGTCTTTTATCTTTATAGAACAATTCCAGGTGCCGGGGAATAGGATTTCCCGAATCTATCAGATAATAAAACCTTAATATTGGATAGATGGCAAAGGGTATTGATAAAAAAAGCCAGCTATGTTCTGAAAATAAAGTGAACATGAAATAAGAGAAAATAAGCACTGATGATGAAACCACAAGCATTGATTTTAGCATATCCTGATTATAAGAACCATAAACCTTCCTATGTCCAGAGGCCTTCTTCCCCAGCATCTTAAGCTCAGAGAATCTTTTTGAAACTGCAAGGAAGAAAGCAAGGGCAAATGTTCCTGCAATAAGCCATCCGCTTATGAAAACATCAATCACTAAAGCTCCACCTACAGCCCTCAACACAAAATTAGTGGAAATTAGAATAACATCAATTACTGCCTCATCCTTTAGCCATAGCGTGTATATGAAAGTTAACAAAAAAAATATTATCAGTAGCAAAAAAAACTCAAACGCAAGATAAATGGAAATGGAAAGTGACAAGACAAACAATGTCAGTGCCAGCACCAACGCAGACCTAGGGTTAATATTCCCTGACGCTATTGGCCTGTTCTTTTTTTCAGGATTTAAGCTGTCCTTTTTTTTATCTGCAACATCATTTATTATATAATTAACAGATGACATAAGGCTTAATGAAAAAAACCCGATGATTGTAACTAACAAAGGCTCAGGTTCCATTATCAACCCAGAAAAGAATATAGGCAGGAATATCAAAAGATTCTTGTACCACTGCATTGGCCTCAATAGCCGCACATAATCTCTGATTAATACTTGCGCCACAGTTTACCCCATTTAGTCTTATTGAATTTGCTTATCTTTTTCTTACCTACTGAATTATACCACAGCTTGTCATGATAAAATCCCGAGGCAAAAACACATCCTTTGAAGGCCTTTGTGTGGAATAGAAAAGGCTCAATTTTGCTGAAAAGGCCTTTCCTGAACAACTGGTCAAAAAAGATCACAGGGCTCTTACCCGTTGTGAATCCAAGATTTTTACTCATAACTTCCTTCTTTTGCATTCCCCTGAACCTGATTTGGTTCAGGTCACCACAACCCAGGCCTTTTTCATGGGCAATCCTTATAAAATCTATTTTCATGGGGTCAAACCCCATCATGTGGGCTGCAACCGCATCCAAAGCCACCTGATCTGATGAAGCTAATATTATATTGGTTACCCTGGGCTCCATTGTCCTGGGCCCCTTGCCATCTCCTGCAACAGTGCCATCCATCACAGCAAGCATCCCTGGGTGTATCTCCTTTTGTATTTGCAATAGGTCCACCAGCACTTCATGTATCTTCTTATGGCAATGGTGCCGCCTTTCCGTAATCAAACCTCCAAAAGCATTTTTCATGGCTCCCGTCATTGTGGTGTGACCATGGGTTTTCAGGGTTGGCAAGTGTATAACATTCTTACCCTTAAAGAATTCAGGTATCCTGTGTATTGATTCCCTTTTACCCGTTTTTTTTAAGCGACCGTAGTTAGGGGAAAATACTGTATCAAGGGCCAGCATCTTATTTCTTGGCTTGTACTTAACCCATCTTTCTTTCGTAAGTGGCCTGTATTTCGTATTGTATTTTTTAAGGACAGGCATCCATTTATTATCAATTGCCCCTCTGATAGGGTCGGTTACAACTGTCTTATGCTCCACTGGATAAATGTTTTTGAATTTATCCCCCCTCAGCTTTTTAAGCACCCCTTCAAGCTGCCACGGCTGGGTTGAACAGGCAGGAAAATACTTTGTCCATGTGAGATTTAGCTTAATAATCGTGTCCTTTTTTTTATCAATGTGCTTGGTGTATTCCGCCAGGTCCAAAAGTTTCCCATAATCATCTAATACTTTATCCGGGCTGGTTTTAAGCACCGCTACTATCGGTTTCATCCCACAGAAGATTTACTCAGAGTATAAAAATCTTTTTTCGAAAGATTTATAATTTATTTTTGATTACTCCTGTAGCATGGTATCAAAAAATCTAATCAAAATAGTTCTTATGTTGGGAATATTATTATTAGTGGGATGCAGCGGCCAGGACCCTGAAGCTAATGCCCTGGAGAAAGACACTATTATGAAGATGGATAAAGCCATCACATTGGGTGAAAAATCAACTTCTGAAGCCGACACAAAGGCATATAGCTTAAAAATAACTGAAGAAGAAGTTGCAGGACATGATTCAACTGACGATTGCTGGATTATTTTTGATGGGGAGGTTTACGACATCACGTCCTTCATCAACAACCACCACGGAAGGAATGTAATGCATGAGGGCTGTGGAAGGGAAGCAACTGAATTGTTTATTGTTGAAAAAATGGGTTTTGATAATCTTCAGACAGCCATGGCAAGATTGCAGGATTACAAGGTATAAACCTCTTAGTAATTAACTTAATTATGATTTTATTTTTTATTATTTCTTCCTTTTGTTGTTCTTAATTACTTATCATATAATTTAAGACAATGGTATACTTTTTTAATAATTTTTAAAACATCCTCAAGATTAATTCCAAAGGATTTAAATATTAGATGGAGCATTATTTTGTATAATCTGTAAGGCAAGTGTTCAGTTTTTATTAAAAAGAGGGTGATTTTGAAGATGTTTTTGAAAAAATTAAGTATGATGTTTTTTATTTTAGCCTGTCTGATTTCACTATTTAACGGTCCTTTTGACACACCACCTGGAATGGAGCCATTGCTTTATTCACTTCTTATTTTGTTTGGTATGTTTATAGGATATTTTAACATAACAAAAGAACAGGAGAACAGGTTTTTGATTTCTTCAGTTGCTTTGATTTTGACTGCGGTTTTCTTCAAAGAATATCTGCTATATGGAACCCTTGTCTTAAATAACATAAGCCAGGTAATACTTAATTTCGCAATATTTTTTGGTTCAGCAACCTTGATTGTTGCGTTAAGGAACATAGTAAAACTCGCTTCTGAAAGGGATTATGAGGACGATGAAGAGATGCAGTACATGGAAGAGGAAAAAGAAAGGCGGTTTGATCAAAGTTGGGATATAATCGTCTTCATATCTGTAGCTTTTATGTTCATTATTTTTGTGCTAAGGCAATTTTTTGAAGTAACCTTATATGGTAATTTGCTTAATGTAATGGATTTCATAATATGGGTTATTTTCCTGATTGACTTGTTTTTCATTTACTCAAAATTCTGGAATTTAAAATTATTCGCAAAAAACGCATGGCTGGACATAGTGGCGGTTTTACCTTTATGGATTATTGTAGGTCCAATCGGAGAGGTGGCAAGGCTTGCAAAGTTCTCAAGGATGTTAAAGATTGTAAGATTATTCTCAAAATACAGCAGGACAACCCGCCTCAGTAAACTATTGTACGCTAATAAGTTTGGGAAGTTCTTTTCCAACACCTCAAGTTTCAATAATCTCATTGAAAAGGACATAACCAAAAAGAAAAGTACAAAGAAAAAGAAACAAAATAAAAAGAAGAAATAACTTTGCCTTATTGCTGGCTTTCCTGATCCTCTTCCCCGGGGGCTTCCTGGGGCTGTTCAGTTTCAGGTGCTTCTTCGGAAGCAGGAGCATCCTCAACCTTTTCAAGTTTCACATTAAAGTTCAGGTTCTGTCCCGCCAACGGATGATTTATATCAAGAGTGAATGTCTCCCCCTTATCCTCAACAACTTTTGCAGGCATCTGCTGCCCGTCCGGACCCTTAAGCATTAGCATCATTCCTTCCTTTACTTCCATGTTTTCAGGAAGCTGGGATTTTTGAACTTCTTGCACCAATTGCTCGTTCCTTTCACCATAAGCCTGGTCAGGACTAAGCTTGAAATCTTTTTCTTCACCTTCTTCCATTCCGTTTACAGACTGCTCAAAACCCGGAATAATCCTGTTCTCGCCGACAACAAATTCCAGGGGTTCTTTTCCTTCAGTTGTGTCAAACTGTGTACCATCATCCAATGTACCTTTGTAATGTACTTTTACTTTTTTGCCTTCTTCAGCTTTCATATTATCAACTCCTATATTTATGTCCTAAAAAACCTTTTTTTTTAAATTTTTTCCATCATAAAATAAAACAAAGCACAAATTTTTCATAAAGACCTTTTCACTATAATCTCATAAAAACAGTTCAAAACGGGAATGATAATGAAAAAATTAAAAAAGAGAAAGATGCTTTGAAACTACAATGAGAAGAACCAGGCAGAATAATATTCCAAGTGCATTAATTCCCATCATAGCCATCAATGTAATAGTTTTTTTGGTTCAGATAGTTACCCAGGCCCTTGACATCCCTTTCACACAGACATTCGCACTAAGCATGGGGGATCTATTTTCGGCACCCTACACTCTTTTAACTTCTATGTTCATGCACGCTAGTTTATTCCACATTTTCATCAACATGTTTATTTTGTTCATGTTTGGAGGACTACTTGAGCAAAGAATAGGCACAAAAAGATTCCTGATAGTTTATTTCACAGCCGGGCTTTTGGCGGCTGTTGCATCCAATTTTATTTATCCCATGGCTCTTGGAGCAAGTGGAGCTGTGATGGGTGTTGTAGGGGTAGTGATAATGCTTATGCCTAATCTTAAAGTCCTTTTCTTCTTTTTCATACCTATGCCCCTTTGGATAGCTGGAATATTGATTGCTTTCATAGAAATAATCGGTGCTTTCGGAACAGGAGGAAATGTCGCTAATGTAGCCCATTTGGTGGGTATGGCAACTGGTCTGATTTATGGTTATAAATTAAAAAAGGATAAAAAAAGGTTCAACAGGAGATTCCAAAAGACCTTACATCTTAACGGGGATGATGTTGATGATTATTTAAGGAGGGGAAGGCTTTAGTAAATTATATAAATGCCCGGTTTCTCACAAAAATTACAATGTATGATGTAGCAATAATAGGAAGCGGACCGGCAGGTGTTACAGCAGCAATATACTGCGCAAGGTATAAACTTAATACTCTTGTTCTCTCCAATGATGTTGGAGGATGGGTTAACAGCGCAAATGTTATAGAAAACCTTCCTTCAAACCCAGCGATAAAGGGTAAAGATCTTTCTAAAAATTATAAGGAGCAAATAAAAAATAATGAGATTGATTATAAAAAAGAAACAGTCATGAGTATGGAAAAAAAAGAAGAGAGTTTTTTAATCAAGGGGAAAAAAGAAGAATATGAGGCAAGATATGTGATATATGCCCTTGGTACCAAAAAGAAGATGCTTAAGGTTCCCGGAGAGGAGAAATTTATTGGAAATGGTATCCACACATGCGCAACCTGTGACGCCCCATTTTACCTTGATGAAAGCGTCATGGTGGTTGGAGGGAATAACAGCGGAGCCTCTGCCGCATTGCTTTTGGCGGAATATGCAAGCAAAGTTTACCTGGTGGAATTAATGGAAAAGCTGCCGATGGAACCTGTATGGTTCCAGAGAATTAAAAACAACGAAAAGATAGAAATAATAACAGGCGTAAGTGTAAAGGAATTTAAAGGAAATGAAGAATTATCATCTGCAGTAATGTCTGATGGTTCAGAACTGGATGTAAAAGGTGCTTTTATTGAAATAGGTTCAGATCCTAACACCTCAATTGCAAAAGAGGTTAATGTTGGGATTGATAAGAACGGCTGCATTGATGTTGACGCTTCCCAAAAAACAACTGTTAATGGCTTTTACGCTGCAGGTGATGTTACAAATAATTCCAATAATCTGAGGCAGATTGTGGCTGCCCAGGGTGAGGGAGCTGTAGCAGCAAACTCAATATACAATGAAATAATGAAAAAATAATATTTTAAGGAGTTAAAAATGAGACATAAAGAGCAAAGGGTTTTAGTTTTATTTGATGTTCAGAATCTATACTATAGTGCGAAACATCTGTATAATCAAAAGGTAAATTTTAAGGCAATACTCAACGAAGCGGTTGGTGGACGAAAGTTAATAAGAGCAATAGCTTATGTTATCAAGACGGACATAAAAGAAGAGTCAAATTTTCATGATGCTCTTAACAACGTAGGTATTGAGGTGAAGTCAAAAGAACTTCAGGTATTCTACGGTGGTGCAAAAAAAGGAGACTGGGATATTGGTATTGCGATGGATGCAGTAAGGATGGCAAATAAGATCGATACCCTTGTTATGGTTAGCGGTGACGGTGATTTCAAGGACTTGCTTGCTTATATGAAGTCCCACGGGTGCAGGACTGAAGTCATCGCTCTTGGCAAGACTGCATCAAAAATGCTGAAAGAGGAAGCAGAGCTTTTTGTTGATATGGAGGAAAAGATTGACAAATATCTTATAGGTAATAACCATTCAGGCAATAGTAATCAGTCTCAGTCAGCCAGGAAATCAAGGTCAGCCAAAAAAACCACTTCAGGGGCCCAATCATCATCGTCATCATCAACGGCACAAGCATCAGGTTCATCAAAAGAGAATCTAGATGAAAACAAAAAGCCAACACAGTCTGACACATCTAAAGAAAGCAGGGGTTCAGGGGATTCTTCAAATCTTGATATAATAACCTCAAAACTGTCCGGTAAAAGTGAAGGAAAAAGTTTCCAGATGCCTGGCGCAACAGAAGGTAAGGATGAAGAGAAAACAGTAACAAAAAAAGAAACAAATGAGAGCGGTAACAAAAGCAGCCAGCAAAGTGAAACTAAAAAAAAGACAGGGAAGACCGTGAAAAAGGCTACGAAAAAAAAGCAGGGAGGAAGTGAAGAAAAAACCCAGAAAAACGAGTCCAAGGCTAAAAAAAGTGACAGTAAGGGGGAAAAATCTTCCTCTGAATCTGATAAAAAAGAAAAAAAAGGCTTTGCCTCAAGGTTGAAAAAACTTATATCTGAATAAAGCAAAATTTTTTCAACTCACTTTTTTAAAAATAAATTATTAACACACAATTCTTTATTATTTAAGAATCAGTTGATGAGTTTTTGGTGCATTACAAGAAATCAATTCAGCTCCACATGCTAACATGAAGTGTAACCATTTTCCCCCTTCTTGAGATTGTCTTCAAGTCATAGCTTATTATGTCTCTTGCATCTTCCTCAGTTGTAATGTTGTATA
This sequence comes from uncultured Methanosarcinales archaeon, assembly GCA_964405675.1. Classification (GTDB taxonomy): domain Archaea; phylum Nanobdellota; class Nanobdellia; order Woesearchaeales; family DSVV01; genus CAZBGG01. Next base: position 10,327 of record CAYOOQ010000023.1, read on the forward strand.
TCTGGTGTTCTGGAGGCCTTAAATAAGGTTCTCCCCTGCAGCATTCTACAACATGGGTGCTGTTAAAGTCTTTTACCCATCCATAGCCTTGCATATGACATATCTCAGCCGCAGTAGCACTGGACCCGTCAAGTATACCGCCTGTCGCATCGCTGAAAGAACAATTATTTATACCATCACAGGAAATATCGCAGAAATCATCCCCCATCCTGGTGCAGTCCTCCATGCATTGGTCTGCAAGCTTTAAGGTAATTTCTATATTTGTTAACCTGTCTACAACAGTATCATATGGTCCAAAATCCTGCGCAATATAACCTGGCTTCCTCACATAAAGCATCAGGTTATCAATTCCATAATCTACCTCGTCCTCAAGCTCAAAATTCCCATCTGCGTCGGTTTCAACAGATATTATTGGTGTGTTGTTGTTCATATACCTTACTTCAACAATTGCATTTTCTGAAGGCCTAACTGTATCGTAAGCTGTTTCCTCCAGTATTCTTCCTTCTGCCCTTACAGCATAATGTAGCTTGCAACAAAGGCTCACCGGAAAGTTTCCAAAACTGCAATCTTCCGCATGACCCTGTGGAAAAACCCCACCTCCTTCATGGTCAAATCTTAAAAGGCAATCTTCATCAGCCCTGCACCCTTCATTTCTTTCGGTACAATTAAGGAATCCATTATCAAGGTATAAATGATAATCATTAGGAAAAGCACCTGTTATCGGGCTTATATGGGAATTTTCATCCTTTTCCAGATTAAAGACAAATTCTGAATACTCATCATCGCCTTCGTCATCTGTTATGTATATATCAGTCGTATCAGGCGTATCACAGCAAAGGAAATAATCCCCAAATCCGGTTCCAAGCAAACCTACATGGGCATTGGTTTCATCAGATAATCTTATAATCCTTGACTCAACTGGACAACTATATCTTACATCACATTCAATGTTTTGCCCGGCTGAAACTACCCCTGAAAACAAAACCATCAATACAACCAAAAATAAAAAATACCTCATAAGAAAGTAATCAATTTATTTATATATAAATATTGTGTTTCAACCGACAGGTGGTGTTATTTCCTTTTTCTTTCAGGGTCAATTGGTTTCCTCTTAAGTTTAGCACAGGTTTTGCAAAAAACAAATTCCTTGTTGCCAACTTCTGGATGCTTAATTACCCTATGGTCTTCGCAGACATACTTCCCGCAATAATCGCAATAGTCATGGGTATATTTCTCACATTCAATGCATTTTCCCTGTCCAACATATCTTGTGCCCATGCTCTACTATCCTTACTGTTTGTTGATCATATCATCCAACTGGCCGTTTTGGGGTTGCCCCTGTTGAGGATTTGAGTTGGCCTGCTGTTGTGACTGTGCTTGCCTTGCCTGTTCAGCCAGGTCAATTCCCAGATCTTTAAGGGACTTTATATGCATCTGCATCAATTGCTCCACCACCTGCAGGATTCTTTGCATTTCTTCACGCTCCTTGGAAAGCGTGCTCAAAGCACCTTTGTGAAATCCAATTTGTTCTTCTTTGCTTGCATTTTCTTCTGCCATGCATATCCATTTTCATTTTGAATATATAAAACTATTGGTAACTACTTTCTTCAATGAGAATGTAATTAAACTATTTAATCCATAAACACGAAAGTAAATTCTGCATCTCTAATTCTATTTCCATCGAAACGGACTAGTCGCAATCAAAAGAAAAAGGAACTTTTTTTTGTCGTTGTGATTTACTTCCTTCTAAACAACAACCTCTTAACTATATCAAGGTTAATTTTTGTGTATTTTTCTGTTGTTTCTATTATTAATATATCTTGTTCCTTAAGGATTGATAGGTATCTTATCCCCATCACAAGTAAAATCAGATAGAAAAATCCGGCAGTTAGTATATAAACAATGAAATGGGCTGGGATAATTGAAAAAATAAAGGTTGTTAAAACATAACTAACCAGTGCAGAGCCAAATGTTGCCACGAAGCATTTTAGCATGTAGACATAATCATGCCCTATTCTAACATATTTTTTGCTCTGAATGTGAAAATAATATCTAATTAAAAAATAGCTGAAACCAGCGGCAATAGCAGCACCCAGTATTCCTATTTGCATAACCAGATAAATGGTTAGTAATAGGTTTAATATGACCGTGAAAACCTCGCCATAAAGTATCCTTTTGGTCTGTTCTTCAAGATGCAGTAGATGTATGCTGAAAAAAAAATAATTAGCGATTATAAAAAATACTGATAGTACTTGTAGGCTTGAGGCCCCTGCAACATACTCCTGCCCGAACAAAAAGAGTATGATATTATCTGCAAACAAAATAAATACTGACCCTATCAACAGGCTGAACAAGATAGACCAGTTCCTTACAGTAATGAATAAATTCTTGAATTGTTTTCTGTCCTTTTCATAGTATTCAGTCATTATGGGCAGAAACACACCTGCAAAAAGTTTTGAGCCAATAAATAAATGAATTGCAAACCCGAAAGCAACGGCATAAATACCCAGGTCCTCCTGTGTCATCAGCTTACCTATAACAAAATTATCGGTCCATCTCAAAAAGAAGGCAAGCAACCCTACAAAAATCAATGGAATGGAATAATTAAACCATCTTTTCAATTCATATTTCGGTTTTTTTGTCTTTATCTTTTTTGCCAGATGTTTAAGATTGAACAAATAAAAGATAAGTGCTGCAAAATACGATATTATTATGAATAATGTCAATTCAATCAATGAAAGATCAAAAAGAAAAATAGTGACTGCACCAAGAAGCAATACACCTTTCTGTATTATATCAATTCCTGTCTTTGAGATTAAGACTTTCTTGTGTGCTAAAAATATATTCCCGATTATGGATGAAAATTTTTTGAAGGGTAATGCAATGGCAGCCAGGTAAAGCATTTTCACAAATATTTCCGGGAAATTAAAAAATGCAGCAATGGAACCCGCAAAAAGCAACAACAACAGTGCTACAAAGATTGAGGTAAAAAATTGAATAATCAATGCAGCCCTTATTATTCCTGAGGAATAACTGCTATCTTTAATATTGTACAAGGGTATGAATCTCCTTAAGCCTGCATCAAATCCCAGGCTGCTAATAATCGCGGTAAATCCCAGGATTGTTAATACCATCTCATAAAGCCCGTAACCTGAAGGCCCCAGGGTCCTTGCCAGTATTATTTTAGTGAAGAAAGCGAAGACTGTGCTTAATAGGAGAGCTATAAAGCTTGCGCCCCCGCCGCTTACAAAATCCCTTAAAGCCCTTTCATTACTCATACAATTAAAGAATTAGTAT
>CAYOOQ010000024.1:0-9957 GCA_964405675.1 uncultured Methanosarcinales archaeon
GGATGCTGATCTTGAGGACCTTGATGATGACTTGGCAGTATCTCTCTCGATGAATCATAAGCCCCGTTCCGTTGAGGTTGAAAAAGATATAGAAATCCAGATTTATTATGAGTATAGGGAGGAGAGTCGTCGTGGTGACGAGATTATAACTAATCGGAATGATGTTAGAAATAGTTTTAGAGGCGTAACTTTGGTTGTGCCTTCCGGTGAAGTGGTGGATTGAGATGAAAAGAAAGGCAAGTCTCCAATTGTCAACCAATTTTATAGTTATGTTGATTTTAGGTATAGCATCTTTTGCTTTGGGTATGGCTATCATTCTTAGTCTTGGTGATGACTTTGAAGAAATGGGCAGAGTTATTGATCAGGGTTCAAGAGATCAGATAGAAAGATTGTTGATGACGGGTGGTCAACAGGTTGCTATACCTTTTAACTCAGTGGATGTTCAAAGGGGAGATCTTGAAACTCTTGCTTTTGGAATAAAAAATGATTTTGGTAATGAGGAAAGATTTCGTGTTGAATACGATTGTGTAGGTGCTTATGGCCACGAAGGTGATGACAGTTTTACTGATGGTTGTACTGATTTGTATGATTGTGATGGTCGTCCTTGTAACAATGAAGATTGGGTTGTTATGGCAAACAATGAATTAGAAGTGGATGGTCGCTCTAGGGAGATGAGGAATTTGATTATTGTAATCCCACGGGATGCCGAACCAGGCAGGTATTTTTATAGGATGCAGGTAGAAGTACTTGATGATGAACAGGGTGGCTGGGTTGATTATGGTGTTTCAAGAAGATTTTCTGTTTATGTGAGGTAGAAAATGGCTGGTAATTCCGATATGAAATCTTCAGTGAGCTTTACTTTAAAGTTGATGCTGTCAATCTTATTTTTTATTATGGCTCTTCTTATTTTCAGGCATTATTTTCTTTGAGTTGTGATTTTATTAATTTTTCAAAGCTTTCAATTTGAAGGCTGGCGTTTCCCACCAGGACGCCATCAATATAGTCTTTTGCCATCAATGTCTTTATATTTTCAGGCTTTACACTTCCTCCGTAGAGAATGCTGATATCCATTGCTTTATCATTAAATTTTTCATGTAGAAGTTTTCTTATGTATGCGTGGGCCTCCTGAGCATCTTCCGGTGTTGCCGGTTTTGTGTTTTCTTTTCCACAGCTGATTGCCCAGACAGGTTCGTAGGCAACTATAAAGTTGTTTGGTGTTATATCATCAGCTTCATCTAAAATATCCAGCATTTCTCTTATTGTTTCAAAAGTCCGGCCTTCATCTTTTTGTTTTCTTGTTTCACCTATGCAAAGAATTGGCTTCAGGCCGTGTTTTATTGCGGCGTTTAATTTTTTTTTGATTGTTTCATTGTCTTCATTAAATATATGGCGCCTTTCTGAATGCCCTAGGATGACATAGTTGCAGAAGTTCTTAATCATTAGTGGTGAGATTTCTCCGGTGTATGCACCTGAATCTTCATAAAACATGTTTTGTGAAGCAATTTTTATATCGCTATCTCTTGTGATGTCGTAGGCAGTCACTAATGATACATAGCTGGGGGCAATTATAATCTGCAGGTTTTGATTTTTTATATCCTGCTCTATTGGGGTTATTCTTTCTTTTAGGCTTAAAAGGAAATCTGCAGTTTCAGAATTTTCTTTGTTTTCCTTCCAATTTGCTGCTATGATTGTTTTTCTCATGTATTTTTTTGGTATGGATGTGTTTAAATGTTTTGCGCATGTTTGTAACTACTATTACATCGTAAAAAACAAAAAGTTTTTTAAATGATTTTTGATACCCATCTATAACGGTTGTTGGGGGTATGTTTATGTTTAGGGAATTATTGATTTTTCCTCTTTTTGCAGCACTTTGTTTGGGCTTTACGGTCCAGTTGGTGGAGATTGCTGAAAGTACCAGTGGTAAGGCTATTGATTTTACCAATGATATGCATGGTGCATTAGATTGTGCCACTAGGGGAATTGATATGAAGGAATGCAGTCCTGATTTGTTTACCTATGAATTTGATGATGAAATAGAGAAAACGATAGATTCCAGCCTTGAATTTTCAAGGGAATTAGAGGATTCATTAGCAAGAGGCGAGGATTATAACATCAAAAGAGAAGGTAATAAGATAATCATTGAAAAGTTAGAGAATGATTGATTAATTGCTTTGTTTCATGATTTTTTAAGCTAGTTGTCAACGGTGTCAGGGTTTGTATTGTATTTGAACAGGGTTTTATTGCTTATGCTTTTGTCATTTGCTTTTTTCTTCTTTTTTTTCCAGTTGTTCATGAAGTTCTTGCAAATGTTCAAGATTTTCACGGGCTTCTTTCTTTATTGAGTTTTCTGAAACTGGCTTTTTTGTTGCTTTTTCTTTTTGTGTTTCTATGTCTTTTGGGTATTTTGTTTTTACTGCAGAGACTCCTTTCAAATATTCGATAGCATCTGAAGAACTGGGGCTTGTTTCTTTTTTAAGCCTGTCTATTTGCTTTTGGAATTTTCTGAAAACCCATTCTTTTTTTCTTCTCCTGTACCTGGCAAATAATATGAAAAAAACTACGCCTCCCATGAGAACCACTATCCCTAGTTTTTCAATCCAAGCTATGTCTCCGATAACCCACTGCTCTCTTATCAAGTTTTCAAGTATAAGTGTTTTCAGAACAGCTTCATTTTCAACTCCGAATACTTCTGGTAGTGAGTAGAGTGCATCATTTTCGTCTGTTACATACGATACTTTCCATTCGCTTTCACCTTCAAGAGTTGGTATTATCCACAAACCTTTTTCTTCGGGTACTTTAGTAATCTCCCTGAAAACATCTTCTGGGCCCAGGAATTCTTTGACATAAAGATTATTGATGTCAGCTTTTCCAACGTTTTGGACGGTTATTTCTACAACATATTCATCATTTAATGAAGTTCTGACGTATTTTTGAACGAATATTTTTTTCTCAGGAATGTATTTTCTGACGAAAGGAATTCTTTCTGTATGTATTGTTTTTCCTTCATATTGTATTAATGCTGGCCTGAAGTAGTCTACCCCTAAAAGATTTTCTTCAACATATCTGAGCTGGTAATTGATTCTTGCGATACTGTCAGGGTTTACTCTTCTTTCCCAGGTTAAGTTTGTGGGATGGTCCTTTGCTGAAATGTTTTTTGATAGAATTTCAAATCCTGCAGGTATGAAATCGGTTATTGTGATGTTTCTATTGATTGGCGCGAAATTGTTAAGGCTTATCTGTACATCAACGATGTCTCCTGGGTTCACATGGGTTTTTGAATATGTTTTTCTTGCAAATATCATATGTTCCATGTATTCTGTTACATTTTGCAATTCTTCTATTTCTTTTTCAGTAATATTTTCGGGTGAGATCAGATCTTCTTGGTTAAAGCGTCTTATATCATGGGTGCCATTAATGCTTAGCCCCAGTTGCGTGTCCATCTCAGTGTTAAGCCAGTATACCTCGTTAGGTGATGCATTATAATCCATTATATCTTCCAGCCAGTTGCTGTGGGGTTCAAGTATAATGTAAGGTTTTTCTTTTGGGTAAACCCATTTATCAAGTATATTGTCGTCTGTTAATGTTTGATCAGGGGTTTTTATGACTTCAACTGAGGATATGTTATATGTTGCATCTGTAGGGTTTTCAAGAATTACCGATACCAATCGCCTGTCTTTCATTCCTCTTACATCGCTGGTATTTATCTCATGTTGTTCTATATCGGCCTTTTGTATCCTGGAAATAAGAAGTGGTTGCAGCGATGAATCTCGTATGTTAATTGCAGATCGCAGAATGCTCTTGTTGTCTTTCATGGGGTCTCTTGCTGTTATTCCTCTTATCTCATAGTCTATTGATTTTGATTCTAATGGAGAAAACATCGAAAATTCTAATTGGTTGTCTTTTATGAAATCTGTTTCGGATTCTTCAAAAATGTTTAGTGTGTGGATATTATATGGAATTTGTATATTGTAAAGTGTGGAATTGTAATTATTGGTGAAATTTGCTGTTCCATTTATTTGCACGACATAATATTCATCATAATAACTGATTACTTTGCCTTTTTCGTAAATTTCTATTAGAAATTCTGTTCCGGAAGCAAATGATAAGGGGGTAATAAGAAATAATAAAAGTGGCAAAAAAAAATAGAACCTTATTTGCATTCTCTTACCTCAGCTTCCTGTGTAGGACATATGATAATATAAGGGTTATTATGATTATTACTCCCCAAAACAGGTTTACAGCTTTTATTCCCAGTCTGGGCAGAGGAAGTACTGAATATTCAACAGGCATCTGTTTTTTTCCTTCCCAGTTCACTTCACTGTATTCATTTCCTTCTTTTTCTATCATTCTTACTTGTGCGTCCGGAGCATTTGTAACATGATATCTTGAAGGTATGTGTATCATGTTCTCGCTGTTTCTTATGGGGATGGTGGTCTCTTCAACCGGAACTACTAATTCATAAAATAGTATGCCCTTTGTTTCAAACATTATGTCGTAAGTCATGTATATCTTGTAACTAAATTGGGGAAGTACCGGTTCCCAAAGGCTTACAACCAGCTGAGTCTCATCATCACCTTCAACCTTTCTGTTGTTCATTTCCTGGCCATAGTCGTTGTAAACTTCCAGATTTCTTATTTGTGATGCTACGTGTTTTCCTTCTTTTAACTCGTGTATCCTGAAATGAAGCTCACCAGGGATTATGGGATTGGACCCTACGTTTTGGAGTGTAATTTCCCTTTCTATGTGTAATCGGTCATCACGCAGAGTAGTAGTGGTTTCATAATTACTGAATACAACAACTTCCCCTAGTGCAAACTGTAATGTTAAAATTATCATTACAATGTAGACCATTACTTTATAACTACTAATCTTTAACCCCCCTTTTTCCCCCAAATTCAATTCTTTTTTGAGGTATTATCTATTTTTTTATTAATGTTACTGCTCATTATTAGGTTTGCCACATTTACTATTATTAGGAAAGCAACTATTCCCACGTATATTGCTTCCTTTGAATGCGTTTGCAACCCTGAAATGACTGAAATCATTGGTGAGGCAGTAGCCCCATCCACTTTAAATGGATCTAAACCTACTATGTACAATTCAGTGACCCTATAGTCTCCTGTTCCATTTACATAATATGATACATTCCATGAATAATTTCCAGGCCCTGTTGCGTCAGGACCGTTTTTCGGGCCTAGTGATGCGTTCATGCCTTCTTTCCATGGAATGTTCCACCTGTATGATGTACCATAGTAGTCTGAATCAACAGTTCCAACTGATTGATTGAGCATATTGCTTGTTACACTAAAGTTATATGCGTCAAACTCGTTTGGCACGAAATCATAAACTGCCACATATTCATACCTGGGCGTCCATCCTGTTCCAATATTTTCCACATATGTGAATATTTTATAATTATCATCTCCTATGCTGGTAATGTTTTTGTTTACCTGCAGCCAGTATCCGTGTATAACATATATATATTTCATGTAGAGATCTTTTCCATCAACGGTCCTTGAATAATTCTTTATCTGGCCGTATTTGTTGGTTATTAGCCATTCAGGTTCCATCCATACAATCGGTGGTTCTGAGCCGTCTGTAAAATTAAAATGCCAATGGTTTGATGAATCTGTCTGCCATGCGTGGCTCATATTCAGCTCAGCTATGGGACTTCCGGAGTATGTTCTGTTTAGGCCAGTGTAGCCTGCAGAATCTCTATTGGGGTCTTGTCCGGTAGTTACCCATAAGCTTACCTTGTTTAACTGGTAACTTATATTGGCTGGGACGGTTACTTTTGGCCTTGCTTCCCATGTGACGTTCTTGTTTAACTCATCATCTGCGGGGCTATGAATCCTTTTCTCAACGGATTGGTTGAGTTTTGCAGATGCGTTAACATCAACAATTGTCAGGTTGGACATTAAGAATGGTGCGTCATAGCTTATTTGCTCTTTTATTGCCATGTACGTTGCAGTGAATGGAACAGAGTGTGGAGCCATTACATTATAGCTAATGTTTACTTCTTCCCCAGGGCTGAGATTGCCTCCGTTAGGTGTCCAGAACCAGTTGCTGTCAGAAGTTCCATTCCCATGAACATTTTCATAATCTCCTCTTGGAAGTAATTCCTGAAGAGAAAAGTTGAATACGGATTCATTCCATTCAACACTCATTGTTTGTATTGATATGTTTATGTTTGTTATGTCAAGTCCAAGATAAAGGTCATTTCTTGCTTTTTGTGTTATTGTCCAGTTGTATCCTGCCAAAACTTTCCTGTTGATATCAGGATAATCTGTTGAGTTGCTATGATAGTCGGTTTCTATAGTGACTGGGGGATCTGCTTTTTCACAGGTCACGTTGTATATGAAAGTGGTGTAGTCGTTTTCCCTTAATTCGGGTATGTGTATAACAACAGGTGTTTCATAGAAATCCGTTATTATTATATCCATGTCCTCGGTAAGCTGGTTATCCTGGTCAGTTGTTCCCATGATGGTTATGTTGGCATAGCTTTTGTTTTCGTCTTTGAGTGTAGCGTTAATTACCTCAATTTCAACAGGGTCTGCTGAAGCAGATGATATGTCAACAATATTTCCATCGCCGTCTGTTAGATTTATGTATAGTAGTTCTTCTTTTGAGCTTAGATTAAAGTAGAGCCTTGTACCATTGACGTGCATGTAATCTGTTCTTGTGTCTTTGTCAAGGTCCTGTGCGAGAGTCACATCGTTTGTTGTGTTACTTACTGCCCCATACTCATGTGTGCTTTGTGAACCTCCACTATGCATTGACCCATCTCTTCCGTCAACGTGTATAAAGTCTGTTATAAGCCTCTCAACGTTCTTGAAGCTTATGTATGTGTCAAATACAGTTTCATCACCTGGGTTAGTTATATTCATGGTGCCGTGAATTTCGCAAAATGGGTTGCTTTCTTCAAGGTAGAAATCTTTTGCGAATGTGATGTTGTTGTACACCACTTCGGACATGGAGATATTTACTCTTGTTGGAAGCTCTGCTGATGCGCTAAAAGCGCCTAGAACCAGAATTAATATTGATAACAGCATAAACCTTGAATTCATTAATATCTCCTCTTTTATAAATAAAACTATAGTTTAATAATTTTTGACTTTATTCATATTTAAATATTTTGTTTTTTTAGAAGTCATCTTTTTTTATAGTAATCTGCTGATTGCTCGGGGCTGATGGGATTTATGTATGTTTCAGTTGCAAATTCAAATCCTGCCCATTTTGAAAGTCTTGGAGTAATTTCTATGTGAAAATGCATGTTTTTTATTCCGTAGTGGATATGGTAATTGAATGGGGCGTTTAGTTTTTTTAATTTTTTTAATATGATTAATAGTGCTTTGTTTATGCTTTTTAGTTCTTCTTCGTTTAGTTCTTCTATGCCTATGACGTGCCTTCTAGGCAAAATCCAGGCTTCGAAGAGGAATCTTGGAGCGTAAGGGGTAAAGCAGATAGCATTAGAATCTTTAAATACTTCTCGAGGGGAGTTTTCTTCAGCTTTGATTATTTTGCAGTAAGGGCAATCATTGTAATTCTGGCAGGCTTTCTCTTTTTTTGTTATTAAAGGTGGTATGATATTATAGGAAATTATCTGGCTGTGGCTGTGCTGGATGCTTGCTCCTGCTTCTCTGCCTTGGTTTTTGAAAACTGAGACGTATTTTGTTGTTTTATCCTTTTTTAATTCAAGGATTCTTTCTTTGTATATTTTTATTACTTCAAGGAGCCTTTTTTCATTTAAATCCCATATTTCTTTATCGTGGGCTGCCGTTTCAACAACTATTTCATGGTGCCCAACCGCATCAGCGAATGTGAAGAACGAATTGTGTGTTTCTGTTGAAATCCTGTTTCCATTGCTTACTGCAGGATATTTGTTTGGAAATACTCTCATGTACCACCCCTTTTTGTTTTCTTTTCTTGTTATTTCATCGGGGGTTTTGCTTTCATTGCCCGGGCAGAAGAAGCAATTATCGTTGTTTTTTTCTTGGATTTCCTGCTTAAATTGCTGGGGTCTTTTAGCTCTTTCTGAAGCTATTATTGTATACCTATCTAGGATGTAATCTTTTCTTAGTTCCATGCGGCTATTCACCAAGAGCTATATTGTGTGCTTTGATATAATTGTTTATGAGAATTTTCCAGTCTGCAAGTTCCGCTGTTTTTTTAGCGGCAATCTTTTGGTCTACTCTTTCTTTCCTGCTTAGCAGAGTATATTCATAGAGGTCTTTGGCAAGCTGTTCCCTTGATTCTTCATGGCTTTTATTCAGCCTGTTAATTACCTGGATGCCTTGTTTTTCTTTTTCTTTTTCTATTATGAATCTACCGTATCCTGCGAGGTCTGTTGTTATTGCAGGAACTGCCAGTGCTGCACTTTCAAGGGGCGTGTACCCCCACGGCTCGTAATAACTTGGGAATACTCCCAGATGGCTGGCTTGTATGGCTTCGTAATATTTAAGCTCTGCCAGCCTGTCAAAACCATCAAGGTACACTGGATAAAAAATTACTTTTACTTTGTCATCCTGAGAGTTATTCAGTCCAGCTTTTGCAAAGGCATTCATTATGCTATCATTTTTTTCGTCATTTAGCTTGTGGGTGCATTTAAGATTCCCTTCGCTTTTGTTCAATTTTGTCCTGAATGAATTGATTTCCTGAACCTGTTCTTCTTCGAATAGTTCAATGTTTTGAAAGTTTTCTCCGGAGATTATATCCCTAAGGATTTTTTGTTTTATTGTGGGCAATGATTTTTCAATGTAATCTTCTATTTGTTCAAATTGCCCCTTGTTTTCAACTAAGGATTGGTGTATTCCGTTTACGCCTGCGGGTATCCAAAAAAAGCTGATGATTGTTTTCTTGCTGTTTTCATCTTTTAGTTTTTTATTAAGCTCTCCTAACGCTTCTATAAAAAGATCTATACCTTTATTTTTGTATTCATATCTTCCTACTATGAAATATATTAGGCTTTGCTCCAGGTCAAAACTATATTGAGGGAAAAAGTAAAGGGAGCAGAATTCTCTTAATTTGTCCCTGAATTGCCTGTGTTGTATTGCTGTTTCTTCAAAAGTAGGGAATTTGTCAATATCAAGACCATTTAATAAAAGAACATCAGCTTTTTTACCTAGAACTTTTTCAGCCTCAATCGAAGTTATTTCGCTTACTGTTGTGAATACTTCAGAATTGTGGGCACATGCTTTTTCTGTTGTAAATTTATCGAGAACTTCTAATTTTTTTGCCATCTCATGTGGATCGATGTCTTCAAGCATATTGTAAAGGTCATATCCTGAGCCGGACATTGATCTCCCCAGCATAGTTGCATGGGTTGTGAATACTGTTTTGATTTCCGGGTTGCTTTTTTTAAGGAAAAGCAGCGAGATGCCGGCCATCCATTCATGGAAATGGGAGACTATCTTTTTACCTTCTTGTTTTTCAGCTATCTTCTGAAGCAGTATGTTTATGGCATAACTCCAGGTCATGGGCTCGTCAAAATCCCAGCCGGAAGCGTGGCTTTCTATTCTATAATTTTCCCATAGCCATTTTCTTAATTCTTGTGACTTTCCTTTGAGTTTGTAAAAATCAAGCAATATGACGTTAGGCTTGCCTTTGGTTATCCACTTGCCGTAAAAGCAATGGATTCCTTCTTTTTCCATTTCAGCGAATATTGATTTTAGCCATTTTGGAGGAACAGTTTCCTCAGCTTCCATTTTTGCGTTTTCGTAATTTAATGGGCCGATGAGAAAATAATTGTCATAATTTTCAGCCATAAGTGCCGCTTTTGATTTTACTACTGTGTAGATCCCGCCTACCTTGTTGCACACTTCCCATGAGCACTCGAATAGAAATTCTGCCTTTGGTTCTTGTCTTTCCATTGACGGGTATAGTAATCTCTCTTATTTAAAAATCTTTGACACCACTTATGAGTTGTTTTTTTGTGAGGATTTAGTTAATATTTTGTTA
>CAYOOQ010000024.1:10057-13573 GCA_964405675.1 uncultured Methanosarcinales archaeon
ATGGGAGCTTTTACTTCTATTTTGGTTTTTGAAGGTGTTTTTAATGAGGAATATGGAAAAATTTATTTAGATACGGTTATTTACCTTTAAGTAATATGGAGCATATAACTTTAATCAGGCTGAAAAAACCCCGTAACAATGAAATAAATGAGGAGCTCCAATGGTTGGGGGCATCTCTTGGCCTTTTTAACTTACGTGATAAGGATAAGAGCTGTTTCAGGATATTTATAGAGCTAATAAAAAATGCCAGGATTAGTGATGAGCCTATGACCAGTGATCAGATTGCTTATCGGCTTAATCTTACCAGAGGTACAGTAATCCACCATGTAAATAAACTTATGAGTGCAGGTATAGTGGAGCGGGAAGGTAACAGAGGTTATAATCTGCGGACGAATAATTTAAATGAATTGATGGATGAATTGCAGAAGGATATGGTAAGAACATTTGAAGGTTTGAAAAAGGTTGCAGTGGATATAGACCATAAATTGAAGCGATGATGCGAGTTATGAGTTTTGAGTTGTGAGTTTTGAGTTTAGAGAGTTGAGTTTGAGGGTTGTTGTTGGTTTAAAGAGTGAGATTTAAAATTTATAATTGAAAATTGGATGTTGTTTTTTGTTGTTAGTCATTTGCCTGCTATTCAAATCAATAATTTTATAAATTATCCGTAAAATCCAAGCTGTAGGTGAATATTATGGAGCTTGAAGTTGTTGAAAAAAGCAAGAATAAGGTTATAATCAAGATAAAAGGGGAGAATCATACCCTTTGCAATACTTTGAAAGAGGAGCTTTATAGGGATGGAAATGTGAAGTCAGCAGGTTATTATATAGAGCATCCTGCTTTTGGAGTTCCAACTATGGTGGTTGAGACGAAAACCGGAACTGATGTGATGGATGCTGTCCAGAAGGCTTGTACCAGAATAAAAAAGGCCAATACTACGTTTTTGAAAGCATTTGAAAAAGAAATAAAATGATTTCAGAAGAGGATGGCAAAAGGTTGCTTGAACTTGCAAGGTTGGCTGTTGATAGTTATTTCTCCGGTGTTGAGCCGGAAACAAAGGAAGTTGAGCATTTGAATAAAAAGCAGGGAGTTTTTGTCACTCTTAACAAAAGAGGGGCTTTAAGGGGTTGTATTGGTCTCCCGGAGCCAACTGAGCCGCTTTATAAGGCTGTTGTAGGTGCTGCTAGGTCTGCAGCTTTTAAGGATCCTAGATTTCCTCCTGTTAAAAAGGAAGAGCTTGAAGATATTCATATGGAGATTTCTGTTTTAACTGAACCTGAGTTGGTTGAAAAGGAAAGTCCAGAAGCTTTGAAAGAAAAGATTAGGGTTGGTAAGCATGGGTTGATTATAAAGCATCCTTATGGTTCAGGACTTCTTCTCCCGCAGGTTGCGTTGGAGCAGGGTTGGAATGTTGATGATTTCTTGACAAATCTTTGTTATAAGGCAGGATTACCTCCTTCGGCATGGCAAAGGGAGAAATCTGAAATCTATTTGTTTGAGGCTCAAATTTTTTCTGAGGTTAATAAAGTTTAAATAATCTCTTTAGTCCCTTTTTGCTATGGATTTTAATGAAACTCTTGAGTTATATAAAAAGAAAGTAGACAATGCCCTTGAAGTTTTTTTTGATTCTTTGGAAGTTGATGGTATTGATGAATTTGGTGAGCAGTTAATAGGTGATATTAGGGAGTTCACTTTAAGGGGAGGGAAGAGGATCCGGGCAATTCTTGTGATTTTTGGTTATAAAGCATTTTATGGAGAGGATGAGGAAGAGATTTTGAAGGCAGCTATTGCTGTTGAGCTTATGCAAAGCTTTCTTTTGGTACATGATGACATTATTGATTGTGATGATAAAAGGAGGGGTAAG
This sequence comes from uncultured Methanosarcinales archaeon, assembly GCA_964405675.1. Classification (GTDB taxonomy): domain Archaea; phylum Nanobdellota; class Nanobdellia; order Woesearchaeales; family DSVV01; genus CAZBGG01. Next base: position 11,919 of record CAYOOQ010000024.1, read on the forward strand.
CCAACTTTGCATAAGTTATATGAAAATAGATTCTCGGATAGCGCAAGTAATCCTTCAAAGCTTGGCAAAGACCTGGCGATAGTCACTGGAGATATTGCCAGTGTTCTGGGGCAAAGGATAATTCAGGATACTGATTTTGATGATTTTTCTAAATTAAGGGCTATAAAGATATTTAATGAGGCTATACTAAAAACTTGTGTGGGACAGGCTCTGGACATAGTTTCTGCTTATAAGAGTGATTTGGATGAGAGTGAGATTGATTCAATACATGGCCTGAAGACCTCCACTTATACGTTTGAAGCTCCCCTTATGTTGGGGGCCGCATTTGCTGGTGCAGATGAAAGTGATTTGCAGATTTTGAAGAATTTTGCTCTGCCACTTGGAAAGGCTTTTCAGGTTCATGACGATATAATAGGGGTATTTGGTGAAGAAAAAAAGCTGGGGAAGCCTATAGGCAGTGATTTAAGGGAGGGCAAGAAAACCTTTTTAATTTCAAGGGCATTGGAGAATGGCAATGAAAAAGAAAAAAATTTTTTAAAAAATATTAATGGTGATAAGGAAATTAGCGAAGAGGAGATTCTTAAGGCCAGGAAAATAATTGAAAGGACAGGTTCTCTTGATTATTCAAAGGAAAAGACAAGAGGATTTGTTGAGGAGGGTTTGAGAAATCTGAATAAGTTAAAAATAAATGATGAGGCCAAAGGTTTTTTGGAGGGACTGGCTGTTTATATGCTTGATAGGAAATATTAAATGGGTTATAGATATGGTTCTTGAGAACAATAAACAAAAAAATGAACCTAAAGTTGGTGGTGTTTTTTGAAAATGGAGATAATAGTTGCTGAGAATGCAGGGACCTGTTTTGGTGTTGAAAGGGCGATAAAGAAGGCTTTTGATTCTGTTGAGAATAGTTCCGGGAATGTTTACATTATGGGTGAGGTGGTTCATAATCCTTATGTTGTGAAAAAATTGAGTGATGCAGGTGTTAAGCAGGTTAGGAGCCTTGATGAAATTCGAATCGGTGGTAAAACCACAACTAATCTTATTATCAGGGCACATGGTGAACCTAAAAGTGTTTATGATTTTTGTAATGAGAATAATATCAAGATTGTTGATTGCACTTGCCCTTTTGTAAAAAATGCCCAGGAAAAAGCAATTGAACTTGAGGAGGAAGGACACCAGGTAGTCATTATTGGTGAGCCTGAGCATCCTGAAGTGAAAGGGATTGTTGCCAGGACCAAGAATGGTTTTGTTTTGAGTTCTCCTGACGAGGTTGAAGAGAAGAAGGTTAAGTTTGGAAAGTTAGGGATATTGGCTCAAACCACTCAATCTCTTGAGAATTTCAGGCAGACTGTTGCAAAGATTGTTAGGTATCCAAAAGTTATAAAGGTTTATAATACAATATGTACTGCTACTGAAGAAAGGCAAAGGGCTGCAAAAAGGCTTGCAGAGAATGTTGATTTGATGATTGTTATTGGGGGCAGGAACAGCTCCAATACGAAAAGGCTTTTTGAGATTTGTCAGGGATTGGCTGAAACAAAATGGATTGAAAATACACAGGAATTTGATGATAAGTGGCTTGATGGGGTTAATAGTGTTGGTATCACTGCAGGGGCATCAACACCTAAGGAAATGATTGATGAGTTATTTAAGAAGTT
>CAYOOQ010000025.1:0-13365 GCA_964405675.1 uncultured Methanosarcinales archaeon
CTGAGAACTAACAATCTCCACTAATCCATAAATCTTAGACACCAGGTTCTTCACAGCCCAATTCTTCAAATTCCTGATCTTATACCGGCAACAACCCTCAAGACTCAAAACCTTCAAACCCAGTTCTTATACCAGCAATAACTCTCATAACTCAAAACTCAATACTCACTACGTTTTCCGCCGTAGCCACGGAAGTGGGTTTCGCTCATTTCATTCGCTCAAGCCCACGCCTCATAACCCACAACTCTTCAAATCCCAGTTCTTATAATAGCAATAACTCTCAAAACTCATAACTCAAAACTCACAACTCTTTCTTTTCTCAAAAAATTTATTAAAAACACTAAGCTCCCTCGCCAAAAACAATTTGGAAAAAACAAAAATGACACAAAAAAATCACAAAAAAAGTCATGCAACCTATGAATACCACAAAGACATCCAACAGGATTTTAACACAAAAGATAGTATTATAGACACATTAAGAGAGAATCCTTCTTCTATCCATCCCTATCTTGAAGAACTAGCCAAAATAACACCCGAAGAATTTGATGACAACTACTTCATAGAAAAAGCAAGAGAGCTCACCGCTTTCAACCCTGAAACTTCCCAGTGGAGAGAGGGCTTAGACTACATTGCCCAACTGGAACACAACAGAAGCTTTTCCAGTGACCCTTTGATAAAGGAAAAAACACTGAGTATTAAAGAAAAATATGGATTGTTGAAGGAAAAAAGCAACACAACCAACCCAAACCAGGGCACAAATCAGCAAACCCCTTACCAAAATAGCCCATATGGACAAAACATAGAATTACCAGCACAAATCCCAAATGTATTTTCCACGTTAAATTTTCCAAAAAAAACGCAATCACAACAGCCAAAACCCATAAAACAAACATTTGAATGCAACGATTGTGAAACATTATGTGAAGTAATCCAGCTTTACAGGGACGGTGAATTAAAAGGGATATTTGGTGATCAATGCAAAAAATATTTCACAAAATACTTCTCATCATAATTTTAGTCTTTTTTGCAGAACCAGTTCTGGAAAATCAATTTAGAAAAAACAGAAAAAAATAACAAATATTAGGTGTAGAATTTTAAAAAAGAAAAACACACTATACAAAACATTTATTATAATACAAGATTCCCCCTCAATATGACTAAAGAAATAACACATAAACCAAAAATTAAATAACAAAAATGTCAGAGCAATATAAAAAAGAAGATGAAAAACAAAGCAACCAAAAATATTCGTCCACTGTTGAAGATCAAACAAAAATCAAATTAAAAACAAGTAATTACACAGATAAGCAATCTCATGAAAACCTTGCACAAATAACACTAAAAAATTTTGAGAGCGACTATTCAACACAAAAAGCAAAATTATTTCTAAGTAGAACTCAGGAAACATATGAATGGATAGAAAAAATAGATGACATAATTCAAAAAGAATATAATAAAATAGAACAAAATAAATCCCTCATCAACAAAAATCAAGATATTATCATGACAGAGAATAGTTTTATTGAAGATAAACTCAAGACAGAAAATTCATGGACAATACTAAAAGAACGAAGGGACTATCTATTGGAAAATGACAGAGAAAAAGAACACGAAATATTATCACAACAAAATTATGAAAAAGAAGATATAAAAGAAAACATAATAAAAGTAAAAGAAAGAAAAAAGAAAGAAATAACATTTATTTGCGAAGACTGTGAAAAACAATGTGAGGTTACTGAAATCTATGAAGATAAAAAATTAGTTGCAGTACTTGGTGATAAATGCAAAAAATTTTCTTCAAAATTACTAATTGATCAGCAATAGAAAACAAAATACCTAAAAACACCCAGTTTAACCCAAAAGTTTAAAAATATTTGATTCTATGGGAATTGAATGAAACACACTTTCAAAATAACGCTATTTCTTGTAATAATATTTATACTTTCGCAGTTAATGGGGCTTGTAATAATAAACCAATACATTGACATTGACAAAACTGCAGAAACAGGAAGAACACACGTTAAGGAGGAAGCATTCAACAAAACAGGCCTGACTCCACCTCAGCTTGAACCGGAGCAGGAAAACGTAATGTGGATTTACATAACCGCAGCAATCCTCGTTGGAACAATCCTGGTTCTATTAATAATCAGGTTCAAACAACACAGGATTTGGAAATCGTGGTTCTTACTAAGCATAGGAATATGTTTATACATTGCACTAGCACAATTTGTTTCAAGAATCTTAGAAACAACAGGCATTGACAGCAATGCGAATATATGGCCCTTCTCAACCCTTGGATTACCAATAACATACGTAGGCTTATTCACAATTCTCTTGGTTATTTTCTTAATCTACATGAAAGTATACAAAAAAGACATAATATTCCACAACATAACCGAAATATTCATTTATGGAGGCCTTGCAGCCTTGATAGTGCCAAACATCTCGCTCAGCGCAGCAATTGCCCTTCTCATAATAATATCAATCTATGACATGGTAGCAGTATGGAAAACAAAACACATGGTATCAATGGCAAAATACCAGACAGAAAATAAACTTTTTGCCGGACTCATGATGCCATACGACAAGAAATCCAACAAGATTCCTTTATTCAGCAAAGAGCTAAAAGAAACCAAAAAAAGTGAAAAGAATACAGAAAATAAAAAAACCAAAAAAGCATCCTCATCAATAAAAACAGCAATACTTGGAGGAGGAGACATAGCTTTCCCATTAATATTCGCTGGCACAGTAATGAAAACCTTCGCTTCATTCCTTTACCCAATAATAATTACCATAACAACAGCAATCGCCCTTTATCTATTGCTTACCTACAGCAAAAAAGACAAATTCTACCCTGCAATGCCATTCATCAGCGGAGGATCTTTTGCGGGCTACATAATAATTTTAATTTTCTTCATTTAAACCTTTTTATCCAGACATTAAAACAATCCAAAACCTCTGCCCTTAAAATCTATTCATCTCACCCAAAAACCATACCATAAACCCAAAATCTTTCAATATAAATTCCTAAAAATCCAATTCACTATAACTATAATTATAATCAGAATCAACTTCACAACTCATACAAACCCAGTTCTTCAACACAGATTCTTCACAACACAATTCTTCAAATCCTGGTTCTTATAATAGCAATCAACCCTCAAGACTCAGAACTCAAAACTCACAACCCAAAACTCGTAACTCTTTTCTCTCAGAACCCAAAACTATCCAAAGTCAGTTGCCTATCAGTCCCCCCAGTAATATTACTTAGCTTGACTCCAATAAGCCTCACAGGTCTTCCCCTAGTATAATTTTTTTCAAATAACTCAAAAGATTTATCCAATATAATATCAATATCCCTGGAAGAAGTCTTAAGAGACACATCCCTCGTTATGGTCACAAAATCCTGATATCTTATCTTCAAAGAAACAGTTCTAAAAAAATAATTACCTAAATCAACATGAACTCTCTCACATAAATCACGCAAAGAATCCTTCAAAAAAGAAAAATCAGATACATCAGAACTAAAAGTATTTTCCCTACTATAGCTTTTTATCCTTTCATTTTTATTAAGTCCAGTCCTATCCAGACCCTTAGCAATATTTTGCAACTGTACCCCATAAACCCCGAAAGAATCCATTAACTTAAATTTATCCATTTCAGCAAGTTCCCCAATAGTCCAAACATCCAAAGAATTAAACTTCTTCTTTGATACCTTCCCAATACCAGGTATTTTACCTATATCCAAAGAAAAAAGAAACCTACTAACATCTTCAACAACAGTTATCCCCCCAGGTTTCCTATAATCCGAAGCAATCTTTGACACATAGCGGGAATTTGAAATACCAACCGAACAACTCATCTGACTATTATCCTTAACCACCTTTTGCAAAAACAACCCAACCTTTTCAAGATTACCATAAGAAAGATAAATGGAAGTTATATCAAGGTACGCTTCATCCACAGAAACCTGCTCAAATCCATCACAAACAGAACCCAGTGCAGACATTATTTTATCTGATTCCTGCTTATAAAGAGTTTTATTCACAGGAAGAAAAAAGCCCTCTGGACATAATTTCCGGGCGACAGATATAGGAGTTGCTGAAAAAACACCATATTTTCTGGCCTCATAATTAGCAGCGCTTACAACACCCCTTTCGCCTGTACTTCCCACAATAACTGGATTATTTTTTAGAGCAGGGTTTTGTTTCTCTTCACATTGGCAAAAAAAACAATCCATATCCAAATGAGCTATAATCCTTTCCATGCTTAATTAATCATTCCTCAGAATAACCTCTTTTGCATAAGGCTTAAGCATTTCCTTCATCTCAGCCAATTCCTTTTTTTTATAACTGCCCTTTGACTCAAAAGCCTTATCCAGCAAACCATGAGATGCTCTGAAAGGCTGCAAAGCAAACCTTTTAGCGCCTTCTATAGACTCCCCTATCTTAAGAATATCTTCCTTCGACAAAAGGTCCGGTAGAACAGTAACCCTGAATTCATAATCAACATTTGAATTCTTCAACAATTGAATACTTTCTTTTATTTTTTCGACATTCACTGGATAAACGGTCACGCTTTCATATTTTTCAAGAGGTGCCTTCACATCCATCGCAACATAATCAAGCAACCCCTCATCCATCATATCCCAAATCAACTGGGGATTAGTACCATTAGTATCAAGCTTAATCTTAAGCCCAAGCTTTTTTATCTCCCTGACAAAATCCACCAGTTCATCATAAAGAGTAGGTTCACCCCCTGTAATTACAACCGCCTCAATCCAATTCTTCTTCCTTTGAAAAAAATCGCATAATTCCTTCTCACTAAAATTAGGAATATCCTCACAATTAACAACAAGATCAAAATTTTGGCAATAGCCACATCTAAAATTACATCCTCCAATAAAAACAACAGATGAAGTAAAAGGAGGATAATCTATCAAAGATGTTTTCTGCAGACCTTTTAAAGGCAACATATTCCTACCACTCAAAAATCACTCAATGATTTATTATCAACAATATTCTCAAATTCATCGAGACTTCCTGCCTTCGCCACCATTTCTCCATTCTTTAAAAAAACAATACTGGGAACGCCCTTAACACCAAACTCTTTTGCTTTGCCAAGACCTTCTTTAGTAGTCGCATCCACTAATTCACCCTTTTCCAAAAGCTTAGGATTTTCCTCAAGCCAATCCTGAATCTCCTCACAATTTGGGCACATATTAGTTTTAAAAAAAAGAAATTTATCAAACATATTAAAACACCTCATTTCTCAAGTTTAGCTTCCAGTTTTGTACTAAACTGATTCTTTTTAGCCTTATCCTCTGTAAATTCAATCCTATGATTGTATTCTTCCCTTTTACCCTTATTCCAATTGCTCACAGGCCTGTAATAACCCACAATTCTGGAAAAAACTTCAGTTTTGCTATTACATTCAGGGCAAGCTTTATGCTCTCCCCCCATATACCCATGGTCCTGGCACACACTAAACGTAGGGGTTATTGAAAAGTAAGGAAGCCTTGTATTATAAGCAATCTTTCTTACAAGCCGCTTACAAGATTCCCCTGAACTAATCTTTTCTCCCAGGAAAGTATGGAATATTGTCCCTCCTGTATAAAGAGGCTGTATCTCATTCTGATGCTCAAGAGCAGAAACCGGATCATCAGTAAAATCCACAGGCAATTGAGTGCTATTCGTCAAATAAGGCTCTTCACTTCCTGCAGTGTATATTTTTGGATAAATCTCTTTATCAAGCCTTGCAAATCTATAACTTGTAGACTCTGCGGGAGTAGCCTCCAAATTATACAAATTACCAGTTTCATTCTGGAATTCGAGACATACATCTTTCATGAATTTAAGGGTTTCAACAGTCAACTCCTTTCCTTCTTTTGTAGATATATCTTTATCAAGGAGATTTACGCACGCTTCATTCATTCCACACAACCCTATCGTTGAAAAGTGGTTATTGAATGTCCCAAGATACTTCTTTGTATACGGCATCAGGCCTCTTTCCATGTTTCTTTCAATCATTACCCTCTTCTTTTCAAGGCTTTCTTTTGCCAAAACCATATAATGCTTAATCTTATCAAAAAAATCCTCTTTGTTTCTTGATTCAAAAGCAAGCCTGTTCATATTTAATGTAACAACACCAATAGAACCCGTATTGTCACCCGGACCCCACATACTACCTGGCCTGTTCATCAATTCCTGCTGATCAAGGTTAAGCCTGCAGCACATTGCCCTAATGGATTTTGGATCAAGATTGCTCCCCACATAATTTTGGAAATATGGAGTCCCATACTTAGCAGTAACCTCAAAAAGAACTTTTGCATTTTCACTATCCCAATTAAAATCCTTGGTAAGATTATAAGTTGGAATAGGGAACGAAAAAATCCTCCCGGAAGCATCTCCTTCAAGCATAACCTCCAAAAATGCCTTATTGATTATATCCATCTCCTTTTGAAGCTCACCATAAGTATAAGGCATCCTTTTACCTCCAACAATGGCCTTCTCATTCTTCATATCCTCTGGAACAACCCAATCAAATGTCAGGTTTGAGAAAGGATATTGACTTCCCCACCTGCTTGGTATGTTCAAAGAAAACACAAGCTGCTGCATGCATTGCTTAACTTGCTTATAGTTCATCTGATCTTGCTTCACAAACGGTGCAAGCAACGTATCAACGCTCGAAAAAGCCTGTGCACCGGCAAATTCCATCTGTAGGCATCCTATGTAGTTTACCATCTGATGTACAACAGTTCCCATGTGTTTTGCAGGCTTGCAATCAACCTTACCAGGTACACCACCAAAACCTTTCAATAATAAGTTCTTAAGGGACCATCCTGCACAATAACCAATAACCCCATTAGTCAAATCATGAACATGAAAATATCCCTTTCTATGCGCTTCGGCAATATTCGGGGTATAAACGTAGTTAAGCACATAATTTGATATCATCTTACCAGCTGTATAAAGAAGTAAGCCCGAGAATGAAAACTGCTCATTACTATTCTCTTTAACCTTCCAAGTAGCCTTATCCAGATATTCCTTTACAGTAGACTCAATTTCAAGCATTGTGTTTTCTGTAGCCCTGATATTTTTCTGCTGCTGCCGATACAATATATAAGATTTAACAGTTGTATAATGTCCATCTTCTGCAAGAACCTTTTCCACCATATCCTGGACGTCTTCCACTGAAGGAACCTGCCCATCACCAAATTTATCATTCAAAGATTCCACAACTTGGTCAGCAATCTGTTTTGAAAGGTCTTTATCTTTACCCCCTACCGCCTGAGCAGCCTTCCAGATTGCCTCAGTAATCTTATTTTCATCAAAATCCACAACACTATTATCTCTTTTTTTGACCTTTTTTATTTTCAATCCCTTTGAAAGTTCCTTTTTATCTTTAAGAGACTCAATTTCTTTCTGAAAAGCCTCAACACTTGAAAATCCTTTAAAAACAGAAGCATATCTTAAATATGAAATATGATCAAGCTTTTTCAATTCTTCTATAACCATCTGCCCGATTTTACGGGTATCAACCTCAGAACTCTCCAAACTTCTAAGTTTAGCCTCAAGACCATCCGTCAAAAGATCTATGTCCTTCTGATCCACAGGCCTTTTTTCACAAGCCCTATTTATGCCCTCCCTAAGCTTTTCCTTATCAAAACTCTCTCTTTCACCGTTTTTTTTTACAACATTAAATTCAATTGCTTCAATTCTTTCATACGTTGTAAACCTTTTTCCACAATCCAGACACTCCCTTCTTCTTCGGGTGCTATCTTCTTCGGTGGCATTCCTCTTGTCCAAAACTTTCATATTCACGCTATTACAATAAGGGCATTTCATTCATAACTCACCTTTTTTACTTTTTGTCACCATATCATAAATACAAGATATGGTGTTTTTTTGTAACCATAACCACAATATATGGTGATTTTACTTATACGCTTATTTTAAATTTTTTTCGTTCATTCAAAATATATATAACCGAATGATTTCCAAAAATAACATAAGATATTATACATTTAACAGAATTTTTTTACAAAAATTTGAAAACACAAAGCCCCTAATCAAAAGATTCAGATACTACCATAAAAAAACAAAATAAAATACCCCTTGCCAGTTATAAAACAAAGCACAACAACCAAACTCATTTTTTATGGACTATAAAAACAAAAACATCATTAAATTTTTATATAATATCATTATCACCAACTACACAATGGAAAAAAGTGATTTATTTCCCATATGTTAGATTTTTTCTCAATAAGAAAAACAACGAATTTACAACTAAAAGGAACCGAAAAAAATGTCTCTTCAATAATTTTCGTTTGCACAAAAATAATGTCTTATGCTCATACACTATAATTCAAACACAACCAAAACAAACATCCAAACATACACCTTCAGTCACCATAAGACCAATCATAAAAAACAACAAAATAAGCAGGTGATAAAATGTTCCAAATAATAAAAAATGGCACAGCCAGCCATTTTAAAGAAGATTCAATCAATTATAAATCTCTTGAAAGGCTTGCCCATGACATTGAAAAAATGAAAAAAGACAACAAAATCGATACTTTAATTGTAGCATCAGGCTCAATCAGATTTGGCATGCTGGAAGAAGGAGAAAAAAGACAAAAAGAAGAACTTACAGCTTACGAAAAACAAGGGTACGCAAGTATAGGCCAGCCCATACTTATTAATCTTTACAAAAAAATATTTTCAAAAACAATAGCACAAGTCCTGCCAACAAGAGTTGACCTTCAAAAAAGGGATTATGTTAAACAATTAATAAAACACAACAGACAAAAAGACAGGATAACAGTAGTTAACTATGACGACTGCCTGGATTTTGAACAAATAAGCCAGGACAATGACACACTCGCCTCATCCCTGGCAACTTATAGTAACGCAGATCGACTTATAATTCTGGGCCATTATGACGGATTAAAAGATAACAAAGGAAACCTAATAACAGACATACAGAAAATAACAAACAAACACTGGAATTATTGCAGAGGCGCCGGAGACTTTGGAAACGGAGGTTTCCACACAAAACTTATGGCAGCAGAAGAAGTAACAAAAGAAGGCATTGAAATGTATGTGGGAAATATCAACAAGCCACTTGAAGAAGTAATATCAGGCCCACAACACACCAAATTCATGCCTATGAAACCAGCGTCACCAATCAAACAATACCTAATGCCTAATTAAGATAACAAAAATTTTGGGTTTATTGACTAAAAACCCATGAAAATCATGGTAAGAAAAAACTTTATTCAGCTTTGATTATACTACCTGTAAATTCTTTATTATCCAAATAATTTGACAGATTTTGAAGATTTTTCCCATTTAAAATCACAACATCAATCCCACTTTCCATCGCAAGACGACTTGCCACAGGATCAAAAGGAACATTTTTCCCCGGCTCCCATTTTTCACCTATTATTTCAAGAAAATCCGATGCATTTATTTCTTTTCTGGGTTTTGCTCCAGGATTTTTCTTAGGGTCAGAATCATAAACCATATCAATATTCGTCATGTTAATTACATCTGTTGCATTAAACAACTGAGCAAGCATAACGGCGACCTTATCACTTGAATTCCCCGGCTTATAACCAGATGCAACTATAATACTTTTATCCGTTTCTATTTTTTTTGTAGGGTCTTTGACCACATATTCATGAGCATGCTCCTTTAAAAGAATCCTAACAAGCTCAGCGTTCAACTTAGTTGCCGCAATTCCCATCTTATCAAGCTCAGTATCATCTGGGTCAGTTAATTCTTTTGCTGCATCATTATAACGTCTACAGATCTTTCCCCCTCCACAAACTATGACTACCCTATTACCATCTGAAATGTAATTAAGAATCATCTCTTTAAACTTCTTAAGATATAAAGTATCTATGTCATCAGGAACAATAAGTGAACCACCAAGTGAAAATACTTTAGTACTGTTCATTACTTTAGCATCCTTCATTTTGGTCAGTCCTTAAATAGATACTCTACAATAACAGAGAATGCCGGCCTTGTAACAAGTATTCCTGCTGTAATTCCAAGAATTGTTGTTAGTGCGAAACCCCTAAGAAGCCCTGCACCTGAAAAGAACAATACGAACATCGCAGTCAAAGTAGTAAAAAATGCAGCAAATATTATGAAAAAAGCCCTTTTTATTCTTTCTTTCCATGAAAGTGATCCTTTTTTCCCTCTTCTTGTTTCATCCAGTATTACTACCTGATCATCAATTCCTGTACCAACAGCTATTATTATTCCTGCTATTGCAGCCATATCAAGATTCCACCCAATTCCAGCAGCTATTCCAAGTATGATAATCACTTCAGCAACCATTGTAATTGCCACAGGGATACCAACCTTAAAGTTCCTGTATCTTATAAATATGAAGGCTAATACTCCCACCAGGGCCCATAAACCAACAGAGATTGCATTTCTTAAGAATTGCTCCCCAAGAGTAGGTGAAATAGTATCTATTTTGATAATTTCCATCTGCACAGGCAAGCTTCCCGTCTCAAGAATTGTCTGCAGCTGATTCATGTTTTCACTGCTGGATTGTACAGCCTCAGCCCGAGTCCTGCCTGACCCTGGTCCAGAAATAGAAATGCTTGTCGTAGCACTTCCCTGCAAATCAGCACCTATCTGAAGTTCATCCACCAACGTATTATCCAGATACAATTCAATTGGTTTACTTAAATATTGATTCCCATTCTCAGTTATCACATCAAGCTCACTGGTTATCCTCGCCTGCCTTTCTGCAGCCTGTGAACTAATCGTTATGCTGAACATAAACTGACAAGTCCAGACACCTTCCTCATTCTGACCACAAGGCCTGTTTGGACTAACAGCGCTACTACAATCCGGGCTCCTACACACAAAATTTATGTCATCCCCTGTGAAAACAGTTTCATTTCCTATTTTTGCTTCAAATTTACCCTGGCTACCTATTAGTTCTCTTACTTCATCCTCATTTGCCCCGGCAATCTCAACAGATATAAGATTATCATCATCAAAAAGGCCCCTGGCTACTGGCCTGATAACTATATCACTCAAACCATATACATTCAGACGCTGCCTAAGGTTACTTATAATCATATCAACTTCATCATCTGTAATCTCCCTCTCAGGCTCAAGCAATACTCTTGTTCCCCCTTCCAGATCAAGACCTTTCCTCAAATTGGTTTTAGGCGCATTATAAACTTCTATACCCAATGGCTTCTTACCCTCAAGAACCTTTTTTGTCTTCTCTCTTTCTTCATATTCAGTCACAGTCTTATTCTGCAACTGAGTAGTCCCATTAACCGTTACATTTTCCTGTATCGTCCTATTAACCTCAACCATCTCAGTCTCGTTTAGGGAAATTTCAGAATAAAGAGGCTCCACCTGCATAGTGTATTCTCTCTGTGTCTTGAAGAAAAAAGTTGGCATGGTGCTGGTTTCGCTCATATAGCTTGATTTAGTCCTGATTCTTACAGTATCATTTATTTCAAGATTATCAATAATCTCCTGATATTCATGGACGTTTTTGATTGCTTTTCCATTTATGTGTGTTATTACTTCCCTATACATGGGCTTAATCTGCGCGTCTGTTGATTGCATGCCCGCCATATAAGCAGGGCTATCATCGTCAATATGTCTTATCGCAACACCATCCGGAGCCACTGGATAAGGCCTTATAAGAATTAATGAAATAATCACTACAAAAATAAGCAACAAGATTCTCCAGTTCAATAACAGATCTTTTAAAGTTCTCATTCTACCCCCTGCTTTTCAACATAAAGCCTCAAAATACCCGCATTTTGTATCCACGTATTCATTATATCAACACACAAGCCGATTAATAAAATAACCATAATCTGTGTAAGAACTGCAGACTGTGAGGCTATGACCGCAACCATAAGTGCCACCATAGTGGAAAAAGTCATCGTCAGACCTGTTTTTGCAGCTCCTATTATTCTTGAAAATACACTTCCATCCTTTTCCCTCAACAACCTGGTTGCCAAGAGAATATCCGTATCAATCGAATACCCTATAATCATTAAAAACGCGGCAACCCCTGCCGTCGAAACACTTATACCTAACATATTAACAATAGCGATAGTTATTGCAATATTGGAAAAAGCCTTAAGCATTACCGCACCAGAAGGTACAAGTTTTCTAAAATAAAGATACACCACAAGACCCATCAATAAGAAGGCAACAAATACAGCAATTATTGTCTGCCTAAAAAAGCTCTCCCCTAGAGCAGGGCCCATCATATCAACATTCATTTCTTGTCTTGCAACACCCGTTAACTCAGTAAGGGTCTGAATAAACTCATCTCTCTCCTGCTCACCAGTGGTATCAGACTGAACCATTATTGCAGAAGTCCCCCCTATTCCAGTACCAAGGGCCCTTATATTAAAATCAACCCCTGGAAAAACTTCCAAAATCCTTTCCTCAAGATCAACAATATTAATCTCGCTTTCAACAGGTATAGTGAGAGTCAACCCCCCTCTCAAACTTACATCTTTATTAAGAAAGTCTCCTGTTGTTGCATCCTGATATCCTATTTGAACCAATGCAAGAAAAAGCAACACGAAGGGAATAATCAATAGTTTCTTATAATTCTTATCATAAAAATTAAGCAAAGGATGCTTTATTTTTTTTCTTTTATATTCAGTTTGTTGAGGCTCCCGCTTTTTGTTCTGCTGGCGTTTTCTGCGCTCAAGTCTTTGTTTCCCCATGAAAAGTTAGGACTAATGAAATGTTTTTAAATCTTTTGGCTAAAAATATGTATATATTTGCATAATTAACACATACACAAAAAAGACTTATAGAAACATTTAAATACTTTCAGGGGTTCATCCAATAAATTAAAATTATTCGTAGGGAGGGATAAAATGCTTAATATGAAAAGAATTACTGAAGCTTATGATATGAAGGTCTTTACAGATTCTGGAGAATACTTTGGCGATATAGAAGAATCTATACTGACACACAATAAAATATTTGGTTGGAGAGTTAAATCAACTAAAAATTCTTATCTTAACAGGATTCTGGGAAGTGCAAAGGGAGTTATTGTTCCACACCAGCTTGTAAAAAGCATAGGAGACATAATGATTATCTCCAAGCAAGCAGTACCATCATACAATCCTGATGATGAATAAAAATCTCATTTAATTTTTATTATTGTTACTTTTTTCTAGCTCCCATTATTAGCAAGTAAATTTCATGAGTATTTTTCTAAGTACTTACAGAAAATAAAAGGGCTTTTATTCTTAACAGAAATAACAAACTCACTAAAAACCCAATAAAAAATCCACCAAGATAACATATAAAGATTATTCTTCTTTATCTTCCTGCAGAT
>CAYOOQ010000026.1:0-13012 GCA_964405675.1 uncultured Methanosarcinales archaeon
CAAGGGGGTCTGAATCCCCGAAATCAACTGCAACTTCGTCCTGTGGAGAAATCCATTCAATAGATGCAGGAGCATAAATTGTTATGTTGTTTTTCATTACAACAACATCATAATAATCCTTTTGGGCAATTATTTCGAAACCAGTAAGACCACGCTCATGTTCAGAACAGGGTACATATACAATATTACACTCACCGTCGCTGCTTGTTTCACATTCTCCAACTGTTCCATTATAATAACTTGTAAAATTGTAATTTTTTGTTAGGTTCAATGTTATATCCATTCCCTCTACAGTATCATCAATTGATCTTTTACTAGCTTCAAAAGAATATGTTACATTTGTGGGATATCCTTTCAAAAGAGCACTATCATTTATTTGCCTGTAAACTTTGTCACCTGAAATATAGGTTGAAAGCTCCAGCAATTCTCTTATTTGTATCTCTTGTGTATCATAACTTTGATCATCTGGTCCACCTTCCACTTCATAGAATAGCTCTTCTTCATCATAAATCTCACATTTTACGTTATAATCACCCAAATCATAAGTTTCATTTAATTCAATATGATGTGTTATTTGGCCTTCACTATTTGTATTGGACACATCAGCATAGACAATCTTGTCTCCCTTCGATAACGTTATATTAACAGGATAGGAGCCTATACCTTCATTAGTTATTTGATCATTAACTTGGCAAATAACAGGAAGGGTATCGTTTCTGTAAACCCCGTCATCTTGAATAACACTCAAATCAACTTTTGCATAACTTTTCATGGTAATATCCAAATCATCAAATCCAGGTCCATAATAATCCTTGTCTGCTATTAATATAACCGAGTAATTACCCAATGGAGCATTATAAGGTACAAAATAAGTATGAGCTACGTTGATGCCTAAATTGTCACCTTTAATTACGAAATCATCTGAATTATGATTAGTTATATTCCAAGTTACATAACTATTCACAGGTCCGTACAAGTCTTCAACTTGTCCATTAAGAATTAGAGAAGTATTTCTATAAGCAATATATCCTTCAGAAGGCTCAAGAATAGTTGCACTTAAGTCTTCATTTATCTGTAAATCAACATTAAGTTCAGAGACATTTGCTTCGTAGAACCTATCATCATCTATATTCACTATTATCTCGTTAGATCCCACATCCATTGATTCATTTACGAACAAATCAAGCTCACAAACTCCTTCTTCATTGGTAGTTGTATTTTCTAAAAAATTAATTCCACTAACAGATTCAATATACCAACTGCATATATGATTTTCAACACCTTCGTCAAAAACCTCGCTTTTAACAGTAGCATTAAAATTAACTATTGAGCCATCTCTTTCGCTATTCCCTTCGCTTGCAGATAAATTAATTAAATTAATCCTCTCCCATATCTGGCCATTTGTTTGGGCGGACAAAAGCGGTCCTTCACTCGCTATCTGTGCTTCAACACTGAATATATGACTTCCCCTCTCATATTCATTCTGATTTAATATAAAAGTATTAGTTCCTGCAATTTCTTGTGCATCATTTATCAATGTACCATTATAAAACCATTTAAGGCTCTCCACATCTTCGCTAAAGTCAATTGAGTCGTTTCCTTCCTCTATTCTTACCCGGAGGTCTCCTGAATCACCCATATAATATCTCGTATTAATAGAAGGCTCTTCTATTATAATACCATAATCTCCAACAATATTAACATAATTCTCCTGCGTTTCTGAAGTGTGGAAGAAATTAAGGGTTGCATTTGAATAAACTGTAAAATTACCTTGTGAGGCTACAGAAGGAACCCATACAAAGTCACATCTTCCGCTTACATTTGTTTTGCAATCACCAATTTTTTGCATCTCAAGTGTTGCAGTGGCATTCGAATAAAAACTAATTTTTGCACCATCAACAGGTTCATCATTCTCATCTAATACCTCACCTGTAAACGTTGTGTTAAGAGAGTAACCTTGACCTTTGTGAAAGGAAATATTTCCCTCATTTTCCGTCCTCTCTACATCTAGATATAAAAATCCTAATGATGTAAGATTTATGCTTGTTTCGTCTCTAAGAAGTATTAAAAAATTATTTTTATCAGATTCTGATTCGGCCCTTATACTATAAATCCCGGGTGAGCTTTGTCTTAAATCTATTTCTTTTGAAACTCTACCGTCACCGTCTGTTTCTTCGCTGACAAAACTAGTACTTTCATCATAAACGGTATCTAGAGGTTCCTTAATCAAATTCACATTATGGTTCACCACAGGTAAACCCGTATATCCAGTAATAATTTTATTAATAAAAGTAAGTTCTGTTTCATTTCTATCCAGTATAAGGTCATATTCTATTGGTTCTATTTTCGTTAAGTTAGCATACTCAAATACAGTCAAATTTAATTCAATTATTTGGTAGCAGTTATCATCCCGGCAATCTTCATTTTCAAAAGAAACATTAATCAATCCGTCATGCTCACCTTTGCTACTTATGTTTGCTTTGAGATTGACATTTGTTCTTTCTGAGGGCTCAAGAGAAAAATCATCGGGAATAAATTCAAACCAACCAGAATCAAAACCTTTCCCATCAAGTGAGATTTCTTCAATAGGAACATTTCCTGCATTTAATACATCGAATGACAAAACCTCTGTTTCTTTTGACTTTGTCAGGTTATTGTTGACAAGATTCATATTTTCGACCATTATATAAGGATGATTTTCAATTAAAATATGTAGAGACCTAAGAGTACTACCTGAAGGTCCAAAAGGATTTTGCCAACTACCTACTAAAAGCATTTCTAATTCCCCGGGTTCGGCCATGTTACTTACGTTGAGAGTAATCCCTATTTCACAATTGCTTTCTTTTCCTATAAAGCCACATTCATAAAGATTATTTGTCAAATTTGTGCTTATTCCAGATTGACTGGTCACAGCAATAAGTGAGTTACGCATATTAACTATTTCATGAAGATTTTTTAAGCTAATATTTAGTTTAATCTCATCATGAGAATATTTGCTAATGTTTTTAGCAACAAGCGGATTATTCATTGAGTTTTCTGGTGAGATTGAGATATTTCCTTGTGCTTTATTAAGAGATTCAAAAACATTTTCAAAAACCTGAGTATCAAAACCATCTGCCTCATTCTCAGCATATATAGTTATATTATAATATCCAGGAGATTGCGGAGTGTGGTTTATTTCAGTAATATAATAAATTCCATCTATCCTATCTCCAAAGTCATCCTTACTTAAATTATATTCCTTAGTTTCATAACTGCTTTCAAGGTGCAAAGTAACAGATTCTCCTTCATCTGGCATTGCAGCCGCAATCATTGTTATATTTATTCGCAACGAAACATTTTCATGGAAAATTTCAACTGCTTGGGGCTCAGCAACCGGCTTATTAATAATTGGTATCTCATCAATAACCCTTATATTAAAGGTCTCAGTATAAGCATTGTTTGCCTCGTCTATCGCAGTAAAACTAAAATTGTGACTTTCGTATGTTTTACCTAATGAAACAGAACAGCCTAAACCTTCAGGAGATTCTCTGTATGAGTAAGTTGGTCCGCTTTCTACTATTTCCAAATTGAAAGTATTATCATTGCATGATGATTCCATATAAACTTCTGTAATTTCATTTTCATCCGACACATTCACAGACCAGTTTATTTTGTTTGTTTCTATAGCTCCAAAGGTATAAGTATGAGGAGGGTCAGGCTCAATTAGCTCTAACGGATCAGTCCCCCATCCAGAAACAATATACTGATGGACATCTTCATGCCCTTCATTATAACGATAGGCACCAGTTACATTGGGTGCAGTATTATCAATAATAAAATCATATGATTCCTCTTTTTCATTACCTGCCCTGTCAATTGCAAGTACTGTAAAATTCTGTTCACCCTCATCATTTACTCCATAACCTAGAGTGTTAAAATTAACTTGACCCCCATTCACTCCTTCATTCACACCCCACACGTCCCCTACATCACCTTCCATAGGAACATTATTCTCTTCAGATTTTCCATACAATATAACCTCTTCAATCTCTCCGATTCCTCCAAAATTATTTTCGTCGTAAACAGATACATTGAATTCAAAACTATCATGAATATTTGAAACACCCCCTCCACTATATCCTAAATCTGAAAGCTCAGGAGGGATATCATCAAAAGTAATGCTTTCGGTATCAGTTTCGGTATTTTCCGCCCTGTCAATTGCAGTTACAGTAATAAACCCATTTTCTCCACCATCATCAATTGCAGTAATCTCACCTTCCCATATATAATTCCCGTTTGAAAGTCCATCATATTGGAGCGTTTGACCTTCAGCAGTAACTGTTTCAATTGTATTTGGATGGTCTTCAAGTTCAACAGTCACATTTATATCTGTTTCATTTTTTACATAATCATCAGACAAAGTAATATCAATTATAACAGGGTCGGTATTATCTACCGTTATATATCCTTCTATATATCCTCTGTTTCCTGCTTTATCCTCGGCAAAGGCAGTAATTGTACAATTATAAGCCCCAGTCTCACCACTACAGCCTAGGGAATTGGGCGTAGCAGTTTCTGAATAATAATCATCCTCAACTGATACTAAATAGAGCTTATCCTCGTCATTGTGAGTTATCCAGACTGAATCAATTCCTGAAGGTCCATCATCAACAGCTTTTACTTTAAACTCAACTTCAACATCATCATTGATATAAAGCGAATCTTCATCATCAAATGTTAACTCGCTTAAATCAGGAGGTGTTCCATCAACTATTATGCTTTCAGAATTATTATTTCTATAACCAACCTTATCTTCAATCTCTAAATAAATGTCTTTTTCTCCATCATTAGCATTTTCGGGTATTGTAACACTACCATCGCAATTGCTTCCTAAATTGTTTCCTATGTTATTAGTTCCTGTAGATTCAAAAAATGCTCTACAATGAACAATACCTTCTGAACCAAAATGACTATCTTCTATAGAAATGGGACTAACACCTACTTGAGCCCCCGGCATTGCATAATCTTCATCTAAATTGAATTCTGGCTCGTGTGGAGGATTATTATCAATATAAAGATCAATTGAATCTGAGCCTTCATTCCCACTTTCATCCTCAGCAGTCACAGTTAATGTTGCAGCTTCATTATCAGCAACTCCACTTGAATCAAATTCACAAGTAAACTCATTATCTCCTTCATAATGAGCATCTTCTTGTAAATCATCTCCTTCACTGTTCTCAAGCGTACATTGAGGATTTACAACTTGAGTTGCTACCTCTATAATTGTTGCTACAACAGTAAATTCTCCAGTTATTTTATCTTCATCAGATGGAGATGTAATTTCCACATTAGGAGGGTCATTATTAACGATTAATTCTATGGAGTCAGAGCCTTGGTTAGGAATATCTTGTGCAATATCTTCAGCATTTACAACGAATACATTTACACCCTCAGGAAATTGATTAGTATCAACTTCAAATGTATATTCAGAGCTATCTTTTGAGGGATTATCAAATGAATCACCATCAACCTCCAGCTCAATTGAATCTTCATCCAAGACATCTGTTTCTGCATATACTGAATTAATTTCATCTATGATTTCAGCCACTATATCTAAATCACCAGAAACAATAGTTAAACTCTCATATTCTCCATCTCCTGTAATTTCCTGTATATCAATATCAGGACGAGTATTTTTTACATAAAACCCTTCACCTTCTCCTTCTCCTGTATTTCCAACATTATCTTCAGCTTCAATATAAATGTTATAATCATCTTCATCCCATCCATCAAGACCAGAAATAGTTACACTAAAACTTTCATCTCCAATTCCATCGCCATGCACTTGTCCATCTTCTCCAGGGGTACATTCAGAAGTATCAATACAATACCCGGCTTCTGCCAACCCACTTGCGCCTGGGTATATATCAATATTAAAAGTATACTCTCCCCCGAGCACATCAGCGTGCTCTTCAACAGTTATTGTTGGTTCTGTACCATCTACCGTTACTTCAATTTCCTTATAATCATAATTATGCAATTCATCACGAGCATAAACCCAATAAGTGTAAGTGCCATCATCAGAAGGAGCAGTAACACTAAATTTATAGTCATCTCCTTCATAATTATTATTATCATATTCATCAATGATATTATCACCATCATAAAGCCACACATCACCTATTTCATCGGCAGGATCAAAACCTGCACTACCTACTTTTTCAAAACCATCTTCTACAGCTATATCAAACTCATCATCAGGTCCCACGTATTCAGGTGCATCAAGAGTGCCAATTGAAGGGGCTTGATTATCAATATCTATTGACTCAGTTGTTTCACTTGAAAGGCCGCTTTCATCAGTAACAAATATAGTATATTCTTCAACAATGCTACCATCCAAATCATATTGACAACTACCCACATCGAAAGTTCCGCTTAAATCTTCTGAGCAAATTATGTTTCCACCAGTCCCAGAACCCTCATAAATAATTAAGTTAGAAAGTTCATAAGTATCTTCTACATGCCACTCAAATTCTATATAACCATCTTTTACACCCCAATCATCCTTTCCTCCCTCTGGTCCATATCCATCAAGCGGTTCACTGGATGTTGTTAGCTCAGGTGTGATTTCAAATTTTTCAATAACGGGTGGAACAACATTAACCAAGTAATATTCAGCATTACAGTCATCAGCAAAGTAAGAACCAGGATATTCTGCGTCCAAATAATTACGGGCGTGATCAAAAGCTCTTACTCGAAGAGTTGCATAGTCATCTTCATTCACATCTCCGCTTGCAGGGATTGTAATGCCCCATTCATTTGAACCTGTACTTGCACTTGCAAACCCCCATCCATCTTTTCCAAATGCTTTAACCCTCCAAAGCCCGGGTTCTACATTAGTGGAACGTGTAGTCCTTTTTTCTGTAGTTGTTATTTTTACTTCTATATCTTCACCTTCTGCAATGTATTCATCAGGATCATGATCAATAAATTCAATATTGCACTCACCTTCAGGAACCTCATCTTTTAAATAAGTTCTACTATCTTCAGGCTCAGCCTCACCACCCTCTGTTGTGAGTGCTTCAATAAAAAACTCAACCTCAACATCATTACTTTCATAATCTTCAAAATTAACACAATCATAATTACCATTATTATCCACTGCAACAAAATAACCATCACTTCCAAGGGGTTCCATGTTTCCATTCCCTGACAAGAAATTCTCACCATCAACCACTTCCACAGTAATTCCAACACCTGCCGGATAAGTAACCTGAGCTGCAGGAACACAACAATGTCTGCCATCCTCTTTGTAAGGAGTGTCACTTAACCCACCATCACTTCCACACCAATTAACAACATTCCTTTCAATAATATCATCAGGATCATAACATGTCACGTCAACAATTTCAAGGCCAACACCCCATCCTGGACCTATACCTATGGTTTCACTTAAAGTAAATTCTCTTTCGTGTTCTGGTCTATCAGCAATCTTATGTACATGAGAGCTTCTTTCATAGACATCATTAATCCCGCATTTGAAAGTATATTCTTCAGGAAGATTACTTAAATCGCTCCCCAAGTAATAATCAAAAATAGCCTTTCTTTGTGCCGAGTTATAATTTACTATCATCTCACTTTCTTCACAATTTTCAGATAAGCAATAAAGTGTAATGCTGTCAAATCTATTTGGGACATAATTATCAAATGATCTCAAAACATCACATTCAATCCTAACGGTGTTTGTTTCATTGCATACTTGTGTAACATCCTCAGAAGGAACAGTCATATTGACCTCCATCGGATGATTCCATATAGGCCTCGTATTATGCATATGTGTCCTGTAATTCCTCCCTAAATCACTTTGTGAAATATCTCCTCTATGTTCAGTCCTGTGCGCTGACCTGTCCGCATGCTCGGAAAATGATTTATGTCTTGTTACCAAATCCTCATCAGCATAGCCCTCTTTGTAAGCAACAGCCCTTACTTCCCTGTAGCCACCACCAGCATAAGAAAAAGAAGAACCATGGTGCCTCTCCAGAACATTCCAATCAGCTACATAAACACCATTTATATCGTGTAGGAGTTCTATTCTTTGGTCATTATTATTCTCATGGTCTAATATACGCCTATCATGCCAAATATGATAAGCATAAACAGTTGCATCAGTAACCGGATTACCTAAGTCATCCTCTACCATAACTTCTACTCTATAACTCTCATTATCAGTTTCCACATAGTCTTCTTCAGCAGGCTGAAGTATTGTGCTATACAATATACCACTTACATTTATATCAAATTCATAATTATTTGAAGTAAAATCTTCTCCAGGAATAGTAGCATTTGCTATCAACGTATGTTCTCCAACTGGAAGTTCTTTTTCTTGTGCAAACTCGGTTACATTCCAATTGAATAGGCAAGAGTAATCGTTCCATCTTGAATCCACCAGATTCTCCTGTGACATAACCGGAGGGTTCTGGGGCCTGGATTCAAATTCAGTCAGATTAACAGTACATGAGTCTATCTTATGGACATCCCCATCAGTTACGTCAATATACAAACTTACATTTGCAGAATCCATAATTACCTTTTCGTCGGTTGCTAATGCTGGTATGTAAGGGTTAACACCTAGGTACATGAAATTCGGCTCCCTCATATAATTGTCACTATGTCTATAAACAGTTTTAGCAGGAACATAATTATCTCCAGTTTCTAAATTATATTCTCTGTTATTCCCAAAAAAGCTTATATTCAAATGCTTTGTTGTTAAAAAACGCGAGTGTTTACTTCTATTATCTTCACTTTCCACAATAAAATATTTTTCTTCATAATCCTCTATTTCACAAGTAACTTCATTTATTCCCTCACCCAAAGAAGTTTCATGCTCTACTGTAACCTCTCCATGAGGATCAGCAGTTCTTTCATAAACATCGTCATTAACAGTAATATTTACAGGATAATCACTTAATCCTGAGCCATCTATTGTTCCTATAGTACATTTAATTCCAGCATCTTCTCCGGGCGTTACATAGTCAGGAACAGTTAAATCATCCACCCAGGCGTATTTATGGATATCCTTTTTTACAGAAACAAACTTACTTTCGATTTCGCTTATGTAATAATCTGATCTAAGCTCTGCAATAAATGTAGCATTCTTCCATATATGGCCGGGAATCGACCATGAAAATTGCGGCGTAAGTTCATCTGAAGGAAGATTTCCTATAAAATAGCTTTGCTCGTTGGTATTGACTCTCCATCTTATTTCATAATCAACTCCTTTAATATTAGGATCATCTTCAGGATTAGCTGAGTCAGTTAAGGTATAACTAAGAGTTGCTTCTTCGCCAGAAATTAAATCCTCTGGCTCTACAGAGATATCCAATTGCGGCTCTGTATCAATAATTCTTAATTGCTTTTCGCTTTCATTTCCATTGATATGTTCAACCATGTGTCCTGAAAAATTATATGGAATTGTGGTTGTATTTCTCATGGCAACTAGGATTTCGTGGTCTGATGCCTGTAAATTTTTATCAAAAGAAATATCATTAGTACATGAACCAGCTTCATCAAGCTCAACCCCCGAGGCTACAGATTCCCCATTAACATACCAATCACAAACAATTTTTTCAATTATTGAGTTATCGTAACTTGATTCTATTATAGTATTTCCTGTACCTGTCAATAAAGTCGCACTATAAGATTCATAATCACCCAATGTTCCATTATCACGTATGTGAACATCTGGTCCCTCAATATCACTAACCATGATTACATCATCTAAAATAAAATACACCATAGGATTAAAATCAACAGCATATAAATCTGAGTCTGAATCCATTTTTACTGAAACAGTACCTACTAAATCATGACCAACATTATATGTTGGGTTTTTTCCCCGTAAAGTTGTGCCCTCATTATCATCAAAAATAATATGACTGTAATCATCAATTTCAACGCTACATGAATCTATGACCTCAGCTTCTAGTTCAATATTATCACCTTGACTAGCCTCAATATGCTCATATTCAGGACTTGTAAAGCTAAGATTCAACACATCTTTGAAAAATAAATTTTTTTCAGATGTACCATTGTAAAGTTTATAATTTTCTAATTCTTCGTCTATTGAAATTTCTACACTGAAATTATTATATCCCAATCCATTTGAACAATTAACTTCATAAGAGAATTCACATTCTCCTTTCCCCCCTATTGAATCAATCACAACATCATTTAACATTAACTCACAATTGATGTTTTCCTGAGTAAATTTATCGCCCCGTGAATCTTTTAAAAATGCATATAATTCTATATCTTCGCCTCTAAAAACATTAACCTCATCATCACGGGATCCCAGCCTTGCGTATAAAGTGTCATTTATTTCAAAATCTAAATCTTTTGTATAATCAATATGATCATCATAACTAATGGTTAATAACGCTTGAGTATCTCCTAAATCTACAACATTTGAAGGGTAATAAGTACAGATATATTCTCCATCACTTCCACTTACCTCACACTCCGATAGTGAGTCACTTTCCACTTCTAAATCAAAATCAGGTTTCTGACCAAATGAGAGGCCCAAGTCACTTTTTATATCAAAAGTGATATTGAAATGATCAGTGTGATTATGGTCTCCAGGCAAATAAAATTCAGTTTCAGTGATATTAAGTATATCAACATCAATGCCACCTTTATAACTATACTCATATGTTATGTTAAAATCATTATAATTCTCTTTCAAAAAATTAAGAACTATTTCCTTTTCACCAAGAACTACCTTTTCACTAGGTGTATAAACAATGTTTTGGCTTGAGTTAATTCGCCCATGATCATCAACATCCCCATCAACCAAAATTTCATAATCTACATCACTTAGCTCTATCCCTCCATCATGTATATAATCAACTGTAAATGTTATATTTTTATAATCATGCCCACTTATTTCAGGGTCCCTTGCAATAGTTGAACCATTAACAGGCCAAACTGAAACACTTGCTAATATATCAGGAGTTTCAAGTGCAAAACTCATAGTATCTGTTAAACCATAAAAATAATTGATTTTTGAAACATTAAATTGATAATCGTACTCACCAGCCAATAATTCTTCAGAAGGCATAAAATGACACGTATAATTACCCTCACCATTATCAATTGTCTCTATGCACTCTCCATAATCACTAATTAATTCAATATCTATTCCTTCCACAGGATCATTAAATTCATCCTCTACTCTAATAACTGCCTCAAAACCACTTATCTTGTCAGTTAAAAGTTCATCTTCATTTAAAATTTCAGCGTTTAATTGACCCTTTACGACAGGCTCTATACTTTTTTCATATAAATAAGAAGGATATTCACCACCGGATTGGCTCAACTTAATACTTACAGGCAGGTTACCTACTGAATAACTATCATTGATAATAAAATTCTCGGTTAGATTACCTCCATCAAAAGTATAACTACCACTTGTTTGGAACTTTTGTGAAGTAATGTTATACTTTACCTCCTTCTCAATAAGTTCACCGCCCTCAATATAAAGAACATCTATTATTTTTATACCTAATTCTCTTTCATATCCTCCCTTCTCACCTCGAACAAGAATTCTATCTCCTTCTTCATTTTTTTCCGGTTTAATCTCAAACTCAGGCCAAAGTTGGTCTTTATAATAAAGACTTTGCATGGGAAGGGCTAATCTATTATAACCCCTGCTCTCCCTGATTTCTATATAATAATCATACCAACCAACATCTAAGTGGTCATATATATTAAACCTGCACTCCCCCCCGCTGGTAGAAGTTACACCAATCTCCTCTCCATTAGCATAGAGCCTGCAATCTATCCCTGAGCCTGCATAATAACCTGCATAAGTATCATTAAGTCTAACAATAACCCTTTCAAAATAATCTCTCCTATCAAGTATAGTATTATTTTTTGTTATAAGTTCGTAATCTAAATCCCTTCTTTCAATATTTGGTCCTTTAAAATAATCGCTTTCCTGCATAACACTTAAGGGCTCATTTTGCTCATCCACATCGACGTATTCAATCCTGTATAAATGCTCGCCCACGTCCTGCCAGTTTGTTGAGACCTCAAAAGTTAAATTTTCGCTTTCGCCACCAATCTTACTTCCTACAATGAATTCCTCTCCAGTTGTTTGAACATAAAGTGTAGCATTAATATCATTTCCATCGGGATCAGTTATATTCAATGTAACATTATAAGTCTCCCCCCATGTCAATGTATCAGGCTTATGGAAAATACTTTCAAGTGAAGGCGGAACATTATCATCCTGCTCCAGAGTATAATTAGTACTGGTAAGCACCCCGCCATCTTCAGTTATTTTTGGGTGAATTATTCTTACAAATCCTATACCGCCATGTTCTCCATCCTCAAAACAAGCTTTAACAGTCCTCTTTTTATCTCCTAACAAAACTTCAAAAGAATCAAACTCGTGGGCAATATCTTCAGGTGAGTCAGTATTACAATCATCATGTATTTCGGGGGTTATATCAATTTTAGCATTACTATCGTCAAAAACATAGAGTCGATAAGAGCCATCAGGAACATTTTTTTTTACATCAACATTGGTAAAAACGTCACTTGTTGTGGCAGTATTTCTGTAAACCTCAATCAGATAATTATCTTCACCAAATTCTTCAACCAACAAACCTATTGGAATGTCAGTATCTGAATAGTCAGTATCCCAAAAATAAGAAGTATCCTTAGTGCCTCTATTTAGTACATTCAAACCTGCACCGCACTCATATATATTCCCTTCTTTATCCATGTGGCCAATCCCAATAAGATCTTCACTGTAATAAGCATAATCGCCTGAACAAAAGAATTTGTTAAAATAAAAATCAGAACCGCTAACAAAACCATCGGGGAAACCAATCCTGCGTATCTGGAAAGGCAAACTCAAATCACTGATATTTATAAAATCTATACCTGTTGCCCGGTATGGAATCTCGTCTCCAGCCCTTGCATAATCTGTAACTGCGTAAATTTCAAAAGTATCATAATTTACATT
>CAYOOQ010000027.1:0-12708 GCA_964405675.1 uncultured Methanosarcinales archaeon
GAAATTCAATAATAACAACAATAATAATAATAGATATAAAACCTATCAAGAGATTTAACCCAAAGATTAAATTTACCCCTATTTCCACTAAAAAGAAAATATTTTATATTCCTGTTGTTTAATCACACAAAGCATGAGATTTATCGATTTAATAAGGCTTGCAAAGCCATTAAATAAAAACCAAAAAAAAGCAGTTGAAGAGATATCACAATATCTGCAAAAAGAAGACGTTCCTGAAGTAATAAACCTAATTAAGCAAAATAAAATAGCCATAGGTGAAAGCTCACTTAATATCTCCAAAAAACTTCTAAAATGTGAAAGTTTCTATACCCTTACCCAGAACACGACAGATGAACGCATAACAAAATATATAGATAAACTAAACGCAACAATAATTGAAAAACACAGGGAAAAGTACATAGGCAAATTCTCAAAAACTGCCATGGAAAAAATCACGAAATACATAGGCAGGGACATTGAAGGTTTTGAAACAATCAAGAAAGCCATAACCCTCCAGTTATTTGCAACAGAAAGAATACACATACTCCTTCTGGGTGACCCGGGAACAGGAAAAACAGATATGCTAAGGGGTGCTTCAGCACTACATCCAATAAGTTCATTTGGTCTGGGAAGTGGTACTACTGGTGCAGGCCTGACAATAACTGCAAAAGGAAAAGACGTCAGCAAAGGTCTCCTTCCAATGGCCGATGGGGGAATATGCGCAATAGATGAGCTAAATCTCATGGATCAAAAAGAAAGAGCTTCACTTTATAATGCGATGGAAAAAGGATTTGTAACTTATGATAAATCAGGAAAACACTTCCGCTTTGAGGCCAGAGTAAGGGTTCTTGCAACTGCAAACCCAAAAGGTGATAAATTCACAGCAAAAGACATAGCAGGTCTGAAAAAACAACTTCCCTTCGACCCCGCCCTTCTTTCAAGATTCCATCTGGTCTTCCTCATAAGAAAACCAAACGTCGAAGAATTCCTGAAAATAACATCAAAAATACTAAAAAACAAAAAACAAAAGAACAACGGCGATACGGATTTCATAAAAAGGTACATAGAAATTGCAGAAAATATTGAAGTTACCTTACCGGAAAGGTTCGAAAAGCAGATAAAAGAATTTGTTGAAAAGATAAAAACCAACGAAGATAAATTTTTGATTGAAGTATCCCCCAGAATAGTTATAGGTTTTATTCGACTTGCAAAAGCATCCGCAAGAATGAAGCTAAAAAGCAAGGTGGAACAAGAGGACATAGATCTTGTCATTAACATAGTAAACGAAGGCCTTAAAACAGAATAATTTATTAAAGAGTAGTTACTCACAAAACATGTATTTTCGAAATATTTAAATAAAAAATACTTAACGATATCCAGGAGGGGTATAAGAGATGCTAAAAACTGTCCAAAAGTTCGTAAATAATATAGTCGGCAAATTTTTTTCAAAGAAAAAAGATTATAAGCTAGGACTATACGGACCCCCAAACGGAGGCAAAACAACCCTTGCAAATAGGATTTGTCAGGACTGGTTGGGGGAAAACATGGGAAATGTTTCCAACGTTGCGCATGAAACCCGTGAGATCCAGATAAAAGAACAAATTAGTATAAAATCAAAAGGAAAAGAACTTGCCTTTAACCTCGTGGATACCCCGGGAATAGCAACAAAAGTTGATTTTGAAGATTTCCTCAAACAAGGGATGAAAGAAAAAGAGGCGAAAAGGAGAGCAAAAGAGGCAACAAAAGGCATCATTGATGCTATAAAATGGCTTGACGATATGGACGCAGTTATAATTGTTCTTGACGCCACCAAAGATCCCTATTCACAAGTCAACATAACAATCGTCGGAAATCTCCAGGCAAGAGACATACCTGTCTTGCTGGTTGCAAACAAGGTAGATCTAAAAAAAGCAGACCTTAAGAGAATTGAAGCTGCATTCCCTCAATATGAAGTCGTTGGGGTTTCCGCAAAATACGGAACAAATACCGATGAATTTTATAAAGCATTATTTGAAGTGGTAAGATAAAATGTTAACCCTACAATACGTACCATACCATGAAATAGAAAATCTGGACAGTAATAAAAGGATTAAAAAGCTCCTTAAGAGTGTTAAAGAAAACAAGATCCTTTTGGTTGAAGGACGACTGAAAAGAGAAGAAGAAACAGAACTTATTAGAAGGACAATGGAAGACATTGACGACAATTTTAAAGGCATTGAACTGGGGGTTATACACCCAAACAAGACAAATCTTCCACTTCTAAACAAACTAAAAAGAAAATTCATTGATATGCTTCTAGGGGATAGGAAAGGCCTAACCATAATAGGACCAGCAACAATCGTAAAAGAAATAAAGCAAGACCCGGATAAGATTCAGCTTCTCACTTCAAATGTAAGTGAAACCAAAGTCGGTCTTGAAAAAAAAAAGTAATCCAATAACTTTTTAAAGCCCTGAATAATACACTTTAATTATGCCACACCAGTGCGTAAGATGCGGGGAAATATACGAGGATGGCTCTGAAACAATCCTTAAAGGCTGTAATTGTGGAGCCAAGTTGTTCTTTTTTGTAAAAAAGAAAGATATTGAAAAAAGCCAGGAAGCTGTCGAGAACCTTTCAAAAGCCGAAAGAAAAAAAGTCGAAAAGGACGTTTTTGATATAATAGGCAGCGAACCGGAAGATGATAGACCAGTAATTCTGGACTTTGAATCAGTAAGAGTAATGAAGCCCGGAAAATTTGAAGTGGATCTCGTAACTCTCTTTAATAAAGAAAA
The DNA here is from genome assembly GCA_964405675.1 of uncultured Methanosarcinales archaeon. Lineage (GTDB taxonomy): Archaea > Nanobdellota > Nanobdellia > Woesearchaeales > DSVV01 > CAZBGG01. The sequence continues at coordinate 2,773 of CAYOOQ010000027.1, forward strand.
GCCTTTGGTTTACAAGCTAGAAGAAGGTAAGTATATGATCGACCTATCAAATAGCTTCTACAGAAATAAAAAAAAATAGTGAAAATTTTATTCCTCTGTCCCCTCAGGCAACAGCCAGATAAACAAAATACGCCTGAAACAAAAAGAATATAATCAAAAGTAATACAGCCTTTCCAGGAGTAAGAACCCTATTCTTAATCATCATTAAAGGAAGAGCTACAGTCACAATTAACAAACCAATTAACACTTCAAAATGCTCAAAAAATATTTCCACTGGACCCAGAATTATCACATTTAGTAAAACAGGTATACTCAAGCCAGCTAGGATATTAAATATATTTGAACCAAGCGTATTTGAAATTGCATCATCCATGCTTCCTTTCCTGGCATTAACCATTGAAATAATCCCGTCAGGCAGTGAAGTTGCTATGGCAACAACAGTAAAACCTATCAAAACTGGAGGCACATTCAATTCTTCCGCAAAATTAATTGAATGATCCGTAAGAAAATAAGTTGCAACCCCTATTAACACAAGAGAAATTAAAAAAATAATAACTTCATTTTTTAAGCCTAAGACCTTATTCCGTCTGGTCTTTGTTTTCTTCCAGTAACCCCTCGTATTTTTAAGAATTACATATAAATAAGCAAAATAACAAAAAATAAACACAAAAGCCATGAAAAATCCCCAGGTCTCAAGAAAAAACAATGCTAGCAAAAGCAACATAACAGAAGCAGCATAAAAAGCCCCTTCCCTATAAACCACTTCTTTTCCCAATTTCACCCTTTTTCTGGATATTATAATACACATAGCAGGAATCAAAAGGAAATTAAATAGTGCCGAGCCCACAATAGTCCCAATACCAAGCTCAAGATAACCAAAAGCAATAACAGAAAACACAGCAATAAAAAATTCTGGGGCCGAACTTGAAACAGCATCCAAGGTCACCCCTTTAACAGACTTTGGAAGATTATAATAATCACCTATTTTTGATGAAGCGTCAGCAAATTTGCTTCCAGCATACAATATAATAAGTGAACAAAAGACAATCACACCAAAATCAAAAACTGCCATAAGCCATCAGAAAATTCGAAATTTAAAAAATTTATCAAAAATCAGCTTTTGCTCATTATTTCAATCACATCCCTGTTTTTCAACTTGTGCTCTTTTCCCACAACCATCTTAGTTTTCACATCAATCGCCTTGATGAAACCATCCCCAAGGTCAGAATGTATATGATAAGCAAAGTCAACAGCAGTACTGTCAGGAGGTAATAAGAAGCAGTCCGGTAAAACATTTCCGTCTTGGTCCTCAAGCTTACTGACTCCTCCCGGAAAAATTGCAACATACCTCAACAGATCAAAAACAGCAGAATTAATAGCATCTTGAACCCCTGTACTCTTAAAATTCAAAAGAATATTATTTTTTATGAATGAAAGGGCATTACTTTGCTTTTCAGTCAATTTACTTTCTTCAACAATATCAAAATCATCACCACCAGGAATATAATCAATAAGCCCTGCTTTCGATGCTTCCCTCAACGCCAATTCAGATTCCGCACTACATGGAATAATCCTGTGATCAGGAAATCGCTCTTTAAGATTTTTAAAATTCTCAGCACCCGTCTTTGTATCAATTTTATTTGCCGCAATAATCATGGGCTTACTTTTTTTCCTTAGATAAGAAGCCAAACCTTTCATCTCTTCTTCACACCACTCGGCAGGCTTTTCAGGATTTAAGCCAAATTTTTTAATGGCTTCCTTAACCATATTTTCATCAACACCCAATCCAGTTAATTGCTTACCCAACACTATATGCGGTTCCCTTTGCTCCTGCTGCATCTGCCTCGCAAGTTTTTGCCAGCCTTTTTTAAGGATGCCAAGATACCACATATCAAGCTCAACGTCTAAAAATTCAATATCCTTACCTGGATCATAACTCCCGGATTTCACAGGCTCTCCTTTTTCATTAGTGCTCCCAGAAACATCTATAACATGGATAAGACAATCCGCTTGTCTCAAGTCATCAAGAAACTGGTTCCCCATACCTTTACCCTCGTGAGCTCCGGGAACAAGACCGGCAACATCAATAACTTCAACAGGCACAAACCTGTATTCCCCTGTACAATAACCTTCCCGAGGATTGCACTTCTTGTTAAATTCACCACACACACATTTTATCTTAACAAAACCAACACCTTTGTTAGGATTTATTGTGGCGAAAGGATAATTTGCTATCTCTATGTTCGCAAGAGTTAATGCCTTGAAAAAAGTGCTTTTTCCAACATTTGCCTTTCCAACAACACCTATTTGCATAAGCTTGCGAGATTAGCTATTTATTTAAAAATATTGCCTTTATCAAACTTCATAATCACCCCTTTATTTGACATTCTTATCATTATTTTTCTCTTTTTTAAAACAAAACCAGCAAAAAACTTGAATTGCTCGATAAACAAAATCCTATCAATCTCATACTAAAGAGAAAACCAACAGAAAACAAAGAAAAATTTAAATAGTATCCTTGTAAAATCACTAATATGCTCATAGAAGTTACCAGAACAGAAGTTAAAACCTCAGAAACATTCGTTTTTAGTTCTTTATATGAAACACTTCATGAGTTTATGGTTGATGAGGGGTATGCCAAAGACGACGCAGAATTCCCTGAAGAATACTACTGGGAATCCAGAACACAACAAAAAGGCAGAGAATACTGGATATGGTGGAGATTACAAAAAGGAACAGATAATAAATTCTGCAACAAAAAAATACACATTGATTTACATGGAGCAAATGTAAAAGATGTTGAAATAATGTACCAGGGGAAAAAGGTAAAAGCAAACAAGGGAAAAATGGAAGTCATAATAAGGGCTATGCTTGAAGTGGACCCTGGCGACAGTTGGAAAAACAGCAATTGGGGTTTCCTAAGGGATATTTACGTCAAGAGAATGTGGCAAAGGCAAAGGGATGAACACAAATCAGACCTAATCAAAGATGTAAAAAAAATAAGGGCTTTCGTAGCTGATTTCATCAACAAGCCAATATCCATAAGCATGCCAGAACCCTTCCAGCCCAGAAAAGGGTATGAAAGAGAAAATTTCTAAAAAAATATATAAACTCTTAACACTCCCCCTGAATTTTAATGGTACAAAAAAACATATTTAAAGGCAGGACAATATCAAGGTCTTCTGATATCACAAAAGATGAGAGATTCTACTTGTTTGAAAAAACAAAAAGGCTTAAAGAAGCTTTTTACAAAAATGATGCAAAAATTCTTGATGAATTCAGGTTAAAAGAAGAAATCAAAATCTACTTATGCTTTTTCGAACCCAGCACAAGAACTAAGGAATCATTCAAAAACGCCGCAAAGTTCATCAACGCAAAAGTCAACAACCTTGATGTTGATGCATCATCATTATCAAAAAAAGAAAGCTACTGGAACACAATAAAAACACTTACAGGATACGACAACAAAATTTTTATTCTCCGCTCAAAAGTTGAAGGGCTTTGCACCTGGCTTGAAGAGGCAGGCAGAAATTTCTCAGAAACACACAATGTGGAAAAACCTGCTTTCATCAACGGCGGTGACGGAAAACATGAGCATCCTACACAAGAAGAACTTGACCAATTCAGCTTTTTAGAGCATCTCAAATGGAAAAATGACTTCATCCACATTGCATTGGTTGGAGATTTATTCCATGGAAGAACAGTTCATTCAAAAGTTGAGGGGCTTAAAAATTTCAAAAAAGTGAAAGTAGACCTTATAGCTCCAAAAATCCTCCAGATGCCGGAATACTACGTTAATGAAATGGAGAAAAACGGTTTCGAAGTCAGGAAATTCGATAGCTTCAATGAATATTACAAGCAAAAATCCATAGCAAACATACAGTATTTCACCAGACTGCAGATTGAAAGGATGGGAGAATCAGTAATGCAGATGGAAGATCAGTTGAGAAAAGCTGTAACTTTTGATGAAAAATACATGGATAAACTACCAAAAGACACAAAACTATATCACCCTCAGCCATTTTACAAAAAAAATCCAACCATTCCAACTTCAATAGAGCAAACACATCTTAACGGTTATGATAACCAATCAATCAATGGTTTTTTCTATAGAATTGTCCTTCTTAATGCCATTGCAGGAAATTTAGATAAAGACTTTAATGGCAAGCCCCTCAAAAGAAAAATATTCAAAGAAGATTTTATAGAAAATGTTCCAGTTGGAAAAAAGACAAAGCCAGAGCCAAAGGTAGGAATAAGGCCAATCAGCGATGGAGTGGTCATCGATCATATATGCACTGGCGAATCAACTGAAGAAATATGGAAACACCTAAATTTGGCCCTCAAAATAGTAAACATCAGAGGAATTGGATTCTGCGGTGTTTGCAGTTCAAAAAACGGGAAAAACAAAGGAATCTTTGTTCTTCCAAAAAACCATAACTTTGATGAAAGCGTCATAAAAAGACTCGCCTCAGTATGCCCCGGAAGTACGCTTAATTTCATAAAAAACAATACCATAGAAAAAAAACTCAGGCTTCATATGCCTCCAAGAGTTTATGGGTTCGAAGAAATGTCATGCAAGAACCCTAACTGCATCTCAAGAGAAGAATTTAATGAAGGCACCTTGCCTGAATTCCACAGGTACGGCCACAGGACATTCAGCTGCAAGTATTGCGACACAACCCATACATTCAAAGAGATATGGAAAAAATACAGGGCCTGAAAGATAGAAAGGATTCGTCACATACATTTTTACCCTATCATCTGCACACAAACAACTTACACAAAATTAATCTAAAAAATAAACACTGCCAAAATCGGTATATCTAATGAATTAAAGTTAATGAAAATCTTCTAAAATAACACACAAAAGGATAAATTTAAAAACTAATTATACTAATATTAGGCTATGTCCGATGCTATTATTAAGGTTAACAATGTAAACAAAAGGTTTGGCAAAAACAAAATCTTGGAACAGGTTAACCTTGAAATAACTTCAGGTGAAATATTTGGGATAATAGGTCTTAGTGGAAGCGGAAAAACCACTCTTCTCAACACATTAATTGGTTTTCTCAGGCCGGAAGTGGGAGACGTTCTCTTCAAGCTTGAGCATCTTCTGAATTTCAGGGAAAGTGATGAACAATACAGATCAGTCTTTAAGAACCAGATGGATGTAAAAACAATCTTCGGTTTCGCCGCACAATCCGCTTCGGTCTACACACAGCTTGATTCAGTTGAAAACCTTGATTATTTCGGAAGGCTTTATGGCCTTTCAAAAGACATAAGAAAAACAAATATTGAGATACTCCTCAAACTGATGAATCTTTATGAGTCTAAAAATGTGTTGGCAGGAAACCTAAGCGGAGGAATGCTAAAAAGGCTTGACATTGCCTGCTCACTAATCCACGACCCAAAAATCCTTCTTTTGGACGAGCCAACATCAGATCTCGACCCTTTACTCAGGAAACAAATGTGGGATCTCATAAAGGAAATCAATCAAAAAGGAACAACCATTATTTTGTCATCTCACTTTCTGGACGAACTGGAACATCTTTGTGACAGGGTTGGAATATTATATGATTCAACCATCGTAAAAACCGGCACTCCAAACGAAATAAAAAGCTTTTATTCCAAAGAACAGGAAATAACCCTTGAAACCACTCCTGGAAAATACGAAGAAATACTTAAAAAACTTGGAAAAGCCAAGGACATAGGAGTGACCTCCACCAGTATCAGTGGCAATAAACTCGTCATTTATACACAAAATGCTCAAAAAAATCTCCATAAAATTCTTCATATTATTGAAGAAATGGAAGAAATGTTAATAGATGTGACAGTTGAAGATCCCTCATTAAGGGAAGTTCTTCAAAAAATAACTGAAGATAAGAATGGATAAGATTGCTACAATAATTAAAAAAAATTTCAAACTAATGCTAAGGTCAAAGGCATCAGCAGTCATCATGCTCCTTGGACCTGTATTCTTAATGTTCATAATAGGTATAGCCCTAAACGACGGAGGTGAAGAGAGAGTAAGCATAGGATATCTGGAAACGGAAAAAAACAACCTCACAGAAGAATTCGTAAGTGAAATACATACCGATGAATTTTCCATAACTGAACTAAAAAATATTCAAGAATGCTCCGAGCTGATTGGCTCAGGAGATTTGCACATATGCATAATTTTCCCCGAAAACTTTTCAATCGAAGACGGTAAAACAAACAAAATAGATTTCATAGTCGATAACTCAAAAATAAACATGTTCAGGACAGTTGTTAATTCAATGGAAAACAGGCTAAACAACAAGGCCATGGAACTGACAACAGGAATGACACAAGAACTTCTTGACAGGCTAAACCAGACTACAGAAGAAATATCAAACAAATCAGAAATCGTAACAGAGCTGATAAGAGAAAACACAGAAATCAACCAATTACTCCAAAGAACAGAAAATGAAATTTCCTCAATGGACCTTTCTTTCGATACGGGAGAGCTTGAATTACATGAGATGGACAGTTTTGAGGATTCCATAATAGACATAAGAGAAATGGCTGAAGACGCCATTGATGAGGCAGATGACTTAATCAGAGACATTGAAGATTTCATTAGTGAAGGCAACTTGAGTACCTCAGACGAAGAAGAGCTTAACACCCTAGTAAACAAAAGCAAAGAAGAAATAAAAGAACTTGAAGAAGACCTAAAAGATGAAAGCAGAAAATCAATTAACGACTTCAGGAACCTTATGTTCAATTTAAGGGAAAATCTCGGAGAGATTGAAGATAAATTTGAAAGTGCAGAAATCAGGAAAGCCGATTCCCTCGACCTTATTGACGAAATAAAACTCAAGACCACAAAAAGCAGAATAAAAATTGAAAATGTAGAAGAAACTTTCAATGCGATAGTTATGAATATAGAAAGTACAAGAGTGAGGGACGTAGACAGCATAGTGCAGCCAATCAAAAAAAATGTCCAATTGTTACATGCTGAAGAAAGCCAGCTCAATTTTTACTTCCCCTATCTTATAATCCTCATTACAATGTTTGTGGGAACACTATTAGCCTCAAACCTGGTGATAATGGAAAAATCATCAAAAGCCTACTTCAGGAATTTTGTGACACCCACCAAAGACTCTTCTTTTTTACTTAGCACATACCTCACAACACTCATAATGATAATCATACAATTAACATTTGTATTTCTGGTATTTACTTTCTATTTCAATCAGGATATATATGAAAATTTTGCCCTTACCGCTTTCGTTCTTTTCCTTGCATCAACCATATTCACCTTTGCAGGCATGCTTATAGGAAACATATTCAATTCAAATGAAAGTAACATGCTTGCAGCAATCTCAATAAGCAGCATAATGCTTTTCGTATCCGACCTCATTTACCCGTTAGAAAGAATGCCAGAAACCATAGCAAACCTGGCACAAATATATAACCCATTTTATGTAGCATCAGACCTATTAAGAAAAACGATGATTCACAAAGTTGACTTTTATAGCATCCAGGAAGAACTCACAATCATTATCTTAACTGCCCTCTTGCTATTAATACTCGTGTGGCTGACTCATAAAATAATGAAACAAATATTCATACTCCATTTTGCAGGTTACATGGCAAGAAAAAACCTAAAAAAACAGACAAGAAAAGAAAATGAGCAAAAAATATACAACAATATAAAAAGCATCAAAGAGCCCTTTGTAACCATAGAAAACAAGAATTTGAAAAACCTCCCAGATATTATATCATTTCTGAAAAACTTAAGCAAAAAAGAATTCAAAAATTATGTCAACGAAAACAAGAATCTTTTCGCAGAATGGGCATCAAAAAATATTGGTGATGACGAATTAGTTTCAAAATTGTACAGGACAAAAAGCAAGGCAAGAACAATCTCTCTTTTAAAAAGAGAAGAAAAATTCTTCCAGAAACAAAAAAAGAAGGAATCAAAAAAATCATCATGATCAAAAAATCTCTTCATCTATTTCACTAAAGGCAATATACTAATTCTTTGACTTCAAAACTCCAAAAACATTAATAAATAGTTGTTAATCTCAATATAAAATGAAACACCTTCCTTGGACAAACACGCACCTGCCAAAAGAAACAACTGATATTTTTGGACAGGAAAAACCTCTCACGGAAGTAAAATACTTTATAAACAACTACAAAAAAGAAAAAAAGAAAGCGGCCCTCATCTATGGACCGCCAGGATGCGGTAAGACCTGTTCGGTTTACGCGATAGGAAAAGAGCTAAACTATGAAATAATGGAATTAAATGCTTCCGATCTTAGGAATAAAGATATTATCAATTCTGTTCTGGGCAACGCCCTTAACCAGCTTTCATTGTTTGCAAAAAGCAAAATAATACTTGTGGATGAGATAGAAGGATTATCTGGAACAAAAGACAGGGGAGGACTTTTAGCGGTAACAAAACTTCTGGAAAAATCACCTTACCCCATAATACTTACTGTACAAGACCCTTTTGACCAAAAACTTTCAGGACTTAGGAAAAAAGCAAAACTAATACAATTCAATATACTATCCCACACACCAATCCATGAAAATCTTAAAAGGATATCTAACCTTGAGAATATAGAATATGAAGAAAGTGCCCTCAGAAGTCTTGCAAGGAGAGCCGGAGGAGACATGAGGGCCGCTCTTAACGATCTCCAGATGCTTTCAGGCAACAGCAAGACACTAAATAAAGAAGATCTTGAATTCTTATCAGAGAGGGAACAAAAAGAAAACATCATTTCTCCACTCTCCAGGGTTTTTAAGACAACTGATGCAAATATTGCCATCAGGGCATTTGATAACATAAATGAGGATATGGATAAAATATTCCTATGGATTGACGAGAACCTCGGCAACGAATATACCAAGGCACAAGATATAGCAAGAGCCTATGACAATATATCCCGCGCAGACGTATTTAAGGGAAGAATCAGGAGAATGCAGCACTGGAGATTTATTGTATACATCTATGCACTTTTATCTGCAGGAGTTGCAACGGCAAAAGACGAAAAATACAAGGTAATAAGTAAATTCAACCAATCACAGCGTCCTCTAAAGATATACATATCCAATATGAAATACCAAAAGAGAAAATCAATATCCCAAAAAATTTCTGAAAAATCACATGGCTCAACAAGGGCAATAATGCAAAATCTCCCTTATATACAATCAATCATAAGAAATAACAAAGAAATGGCAGATAAAATAATTGAAGAATTTGAGCTTGACAAAGACGAAGTTTCCTGGCTTCAAAAATAGTAACAGAAACAAAAAATAGAAAACCAATTATTTTTTCTGCTTATTCTTAGTAGCTTTTTTTGAAGAAGTTTTCTTAACAGATGATTTTTTAGACGATGGTTTCTTGACAGCAGCAGTCTTCTTAACAGAAGATTTCTTAGATGTGACTTTTGAAGCCTTCTTTCCCGACTTTGCCGAAGCAACCTTTTTACTACCTGCACTTTTAGTCGATTTAGTAGAAGAACTTCTGCCGGCAGATCTTTTTGGTACCTTTTTAGGAGATTTACTATTGATAGCCTTTTTTGGCTTTTCCGAAAGGCCATTTTCTTTAGTCATTGAAAGCAGTCTTTCCCTCTCCTTGAATAATTCATCTTCCAGATCCCTTTTCCCAGGAGTAACATCCACAACTTCTAGAGCTTTGTTTCCCGAATAAATATCCAAGAGAAAATGAAGAAGAACCACTAAAAACATGGTGTTAACAAAAAGCATTATTACCAGGAACTCCCCGGCAACATCAATTCCTGTCCCAACGATATAACCTACAGCCATTATCAATATTAAAATCAGTGTAATAAACGTCTTATGATGGTGAGCTTTGTGTGCCATTTTCAAATTAATTAAAATAAGAAGCTATTAAAATTTTGTTTAGCATTATATTGTGGTGAAAAATAGAGCCAATATTGG